>JAFPAQ010000144.1 GCA_017424235.1 Lachnospiraceae bacterium
ATTACCGGTGTTTCCTCAAGATTTGGTATCTCCATATCTTCTATTGATGACATCTCTTCTATTGAAGGGATTTCTTCCATTACCAGTGCTTCTTCCACAACAGGAATTTCTTCAGCTACAGGCATTTCTTCTGTAACTACTGTCTCTGATATGCTATCCTGATTAATATTTTCAGTTTTATTTTCCTGCCTCTTAGATTTTGGTTCCATCATAGATTTAAGCAGGCTGTCTAAATAACTTTCTTCCGAGCTCACATTCTCCCCTCCTACGTAAAAGTATAATCTCTACTTTAGGTTCGCCAAAAAATCAACTGCATTCATTTCTATACTTTCTCCCTTTTCAGCTATTTCCTGAGTAAGCTGAAAGAGAGTTTCATTAATTCTGAAAAATTTTGCTTTTTGGTTATAAAAAGCTACCTTTTCAAATGGCCATCTGATTATATTAGGCAGATTCATTCCAACTCCTAATTCCAATATACACAGTTTTCGATTAAGTGTCAGCTGAAGCCATTTAGTATATTTTTCCCATTGAGGTTTATATCCCTGTTCAGAATATTTTTCACATATTATATTATTCAAAACCATTTTCTTTCCACACTTGGGACATACCGGCTCCAAAACAGAATCAAGCCCTACTCCATCCTCTAATGCCTGCTCTATCAAATCAGCATATTTCAAAGAAGAATGTAACTCATCTGAACAATTGTCACTACACTGCAGATTCTCATAGTTTCCACATGGTTCAACTATCTTTTCTGCATCAAAACCTGCTTTTTTTATATTTTCATCAATACATGTCGTAACAATAAAATAATTCTTGTCCTTTATTAATTCAAACAAACCTTTATAAGCATCTATGTACCTTCCTTCATTATTTTTGCTAAGATACAACTTCTCAAGGAAAGGAACTGTCCATATAAGCTGTTCATCAATATCAACTTCTTCAAGTGCCGACATTAATTTAGGAAATTTGGCGATATTTTTAAAATCCTCATTGAATTCCTCACCAATACCTACCAAAACAAACTGTGCATCCTGAATCTCATCCTTTAGTTTCTGTAATTTTTCTTCGCTAATCTGTGCCACATCAATAACCATGCCTTTCTTCAACCTCTGCAAAATACTATTAAAGTATCTTACATCAGTATCCTTATATATGCTTCAAGAGCCGAGATAAAAACCTCGGCTCCTAATTATCAGCTAATGACCTTAAGCATAAATCAAATCCTGAATATTTATTTTGAATAATATTTATGAAGCAAATTATCCATTACTTTTACAAGATTTCCAATTTCAGGTTTTGATAACTGGGCATCTGCTCCAAGCTCTTCACCCTTCTTTCTCATCTCTTCATTTACAAGAGAAGAGAATATAATAACCGGTAATACCTTTGTCTCATCATCAGATTTAACAAGCTTGGTTAATCTGTGACCGTCCATTAAAGGCATTTCAATATCTGTAATCAAAAGCTTCACATCTTTACCAATAGTCTTCTTTTCCTTACACTGGCATATGCATTCCCATGCTTCCTGACCATTTTCTGCTTTTATTATATTATTGTAACCCGATTTTTTAAGAGAATCAATAATAAGTTTTCTAAGTAACGGTGAATCTTCTGCAATAAGAATCGGCATATCACCTACGTCAGTATTAGAAACAGCCTCAATTTCTGTAACCTTAAGTCCTGTTTCAGGATTGATATCTGTAATTATCTTTTCAAAATCCAAAATAATTATCAGCTTACCATCGATTTTAATGATTCCGGTTGAAATACCATCTTCAGCAGTTGTAACAGTAGCCCCCGGCTTAATAATATCAACCCATGAAACTCTATGAATACCAATTACAGAATCAACATGAAATGCAATATCAAGCTTATTAAAGCTTGTAATGATAAATAAACCACCTGGCTGTGATTGTCCACGCTGTAAGCAATTACGTAAATCAATTGCTGTGATCATTGCATCACGTGGCATAAAAATACCTTCAACACTAGGATGGGAATTTGGAACAGGAGTTACAGTCTGATAAGGTATGATTTCTCTGATCTTAGCTACATTAATACCATACGAATTACCATCAACAATAAATTCCAAAACTTCCAATTCATTTGTTCCATTTTCTAAGAGAATCTTTGTCTCCATATTAAACCTCCATTCTACCTGAACCAAATATTCTTCAAATGAAAAATCATTCACTATATAATAAATTCACTTTTTCTTATCTAATACAATTATATCATACTTTTAATTGAAATTACAAATATTTTCAGATAATTTTTATACAATTATACAAATTTTATTTAAGTGGTATACTAACCGAATTACCATTACCACTTATATCAAGTTTAATTGACTCAATTTCATTTGCTGCCTCTTCACTAACTTCAGTTGCAAAAACCAGCTGTAGGGTTTCACCGGCTGAAATCTGACCAATGTATGATATCATATCATCAACAAGCATCGTATTTAACACTGAGCTTGCCCTTTCATCATTAACCTTCACTTTACCCTTGATATTATATTCATTGAAATCAACCTGCATATCTTCATCAGTTGTATTTTCAACGTCAAAGTAAACTATAAGAAGCTTTTTCCCATTTGCAGCCGACAAAGAAAAACCACTATTTTCTTTAGGATAAGTATCATATACTTCATATGACTGATATCTGACAGACAGCCCTTCTATTCCAAGCTCCTGCGCTATATCTGCATCTGCACTAAACATATCCGTGTCAATATCTTCAACAATTTGTTGTTCATTCGAAGAATCATTATCCGGCTGAATATTTTCTTCTGTCTTATCAGGTTCTGTTTTCTCCATTTCGCTTTCCTGAATCTGAGTTGTTTCTTTCTGCAAAGCTGCCTCATTTTCTGCCTGTATCGTTTCTTCAATTTCTCTTTCACTTACCAGACGATAATCATAATTTGGAGAATATTTCAAAAGCAGTCCTGCTGCATATTCTGCAACCATATTTTCCTGCTCCTCTGTCATATCAGGCATTGCATCAATACATCCGGTAAGCATTACCGAGGACATTATTGATACTGCAAGCATACTCACGATTTTCCCCTTTTTCACTCTAGCACCTCCAATTTCACTTAGTTTCAAGTTCAAACCAGAACTCAACTCCATTTGTGTAATTTATTACCCCATACTGCTGATTCATGGATTCCATAATGGCCTTAACTATTGACAGCCCTACTCCGCTTCCTCCATATTCACGTGTTCTGGCTTTATCAACCTTATAGAATTTTTCCCAGATATGCTCAACAGCTTCTTCTGGAATCGGGTCACCTGTATTAAATATACTTACTCTGATTCTGTTTCCAATTTCATCAGAAATAAGACAATATTTTATTTCAATGATTTTATCATACTTAACATGATTTATCGCATTACTAAAATAATTTCTTACTACCTCTTCAGTTTTAAACTCATCTGCCCACACAAAAACAGGGGGCGAATCCTGCAATTTCAATTCTACTTCGTTTTGGTCAATAATAATATTTGCCGACTGAATAAAATTTCTAATGAGTGCAGTTATATCAAACCTCTCCATCGAAATCACATCATTTCCAAATTCCAGCTGATTGAGGTCAAGAAGCTTTCTGACCATTCTGTTCATCTTATCAGCTTCATCTACTATTACATCGCAGTAAAAATCCCTTGTATCAGGATCTCCATCATCAATTCCCTCTTTCAAGCCTTCAGCATAACCTTGAATAAGTGCAATAGGAGTTTTGAGTTCATGTGATACATTAGAAAGAAATTCTTTTCTCATTTCATCTGTCTTTTCTTTTTTTTCAATATCCCGTTGAAGCTCATTATTCGCTGTTTTCAAATCCGAAATAGTATTTTCAAGAGTAGCTGACAAATCATTTATATATTCCCCCAGCAAATCTATCTCATTTCTGCCCTGACTTTCATATTTAGAATCAAAATCCAAATGAGTCATTTTCTCGGAAATATCCGTTATTTGCATAATAGGCTTTGTAATACGCATAGTTACAAGCCAAATTATCACAGCACTTATCACAGTTGCCACTATCGCGACATATGCCAAAAATTTATTAGCTATACTTGCACTTTCTCTTATACTTTCCAGTGGAGTACGAATCAAAAACATATTTCCACTGTCAAAAACACCCCACATCTCCAAATATTCGGTATCTGTAGCTCTGTCAAGCAGCTGGGCAACCTTATAATTATCTTTTTCATACAAAATTTGTTTATTAACTACATTCATATCAAAGAAATTATCATAAAGTCTTTTTATAAGCCTTTCAGTATCTCTGGCAGTAGCCTTTATTGTATTTGACTGTGAATCTATAATAATTATGCTTAGATTATACATATCACATATTTTTCTAAATTCGAGGTCAAATTCCTCTGAGGAAATATCACCATTCATTACTGCTGAATTTATCTGTGAGTATGCTTTTTCCAAAGCACTCTTCTTATTTTCTATATAATATTTTTCCAAAAAGAAATTATTGATTATCCAGCAAAGTCCAAAACTTCCTACCATTACAGCAATAAATATAAGTGCAAACTGTTGTTTTATTGAATATTTAATGGTTTTTTCCGTATTCTTCATAACTTATGCCTCGAACTTATATCCCATACCCCATACGGTCTTTATACATTCACCTTTATCACCCATTTTGCTTCTGAGCTTCTTTACATGTGTATCTATGGTTCTTGCGTCACCAAAATAATCATAATTCCATACACTATTCAGTATTTTTTCACGTGACAGTGCTATTCCTTTATTTTCTATAAAATATGTCAGAAGTTCAAATTCTTTAAAGCTTAATTCAATTACCTGTCCGTCTATTGAAACAACATGTGCTGTCTTGTCAACAATAATGCCATTACATTCAATCACCTGTTGCTCCTGTTCAAGCTGATTGGTTCTTCTCAAAATGGCTTCAACCCTCGCAACAAGGATTTTAGGACTAAAAGGCTTGGAAATATATTCATCAACGCCAAGCTTAAAGCCCTGCAATTCATCTCTTTCATCACCTCTTGCAGTAAGCATTATTATTGGCACCTTGGAATAATTTCTTATCTCCTGACAAACCTGCCAGCCATCAAGCTTTGGCATCATTACATCAAGAATAACCAGTGCAATACTCTGATCGGCAAAAAAAGCATCCAACGCTTCACTTCCATCTGCTGCCTCAATAACATCATAGTTTTGTTTTACAAGAAAATCCCTTACAAGCTTTCTCATTCTGCTTTCATCATCTACTACAAGTATTTTCAATTTTGCCATAAATAAAGCCTCCCAAAATATAGTTTAAACGAATTGCATTATATTTCACACTCTCACAATCCTAATAACTATATAATATTCCTAATATATGTAATATTTGTGAACACAGAACAAGAACATATATGGTCAAAAGACTATTCCATAAGCAATTCACGCTCTTTTTCTCTGATTACAGCTTCTCTTTGTGTAAGCTCCTGATCCCACTGTGAATATTTATTTTGTAAAACCCTTTCATAATTGATAATATTAGGATTTGAACCATTAATGGTTATATAAAACATTGCTGCAATAAGAAGAATCAGAACAGCATTTACTCCCAAAAGCAGCTTTACGGACAATTCTTTTCTCGTAGGCTTTGATTTTACAGGTTTCCTGCTTGCCTTGATTTTCTCCTGCACCAGTGAAGTTTCTTCACGAAAATTTGATACGCTCAGAACAGGGATATTTAACAAATCCTCCGAGTCTTTTTCCTTCTTTAATACTCTCTGCAGTTTTTTCATAAAAACATAACCGACAGGGGTTTTAAATACTCTTGTTTCAATTGCCTTATTATAGACAGCTTCAACTACCTCCAAATCTCTATAATTAAGCTGTCCCTCCAGTCTTTCTATTCTGAGTAATTCATTCTTTGCCTGCTCAGCATCATTTTTTGTTCCGAATTGGAATCCATCAACAATCCAATCAGATTTATCTGCCATCAAGCCTACCTGCCTTTCATTTATGCTTATCACTTTCTCGTACCTTGAGAAATACTGTCTGTAATTCTATTATCTTTAACTTATTAATCTTACAATGTTTCTATGATTTTATATGTACGCTTATGAACTTCTTCCAAAACCTTTAATTCATCTGCAATATTCATATCCTGTACCCTAAGCTTGTCAACCATAGGAATCAGTATATGATACAGACAGTCTATTCCAAGATTGGATACAAATCCCTTCATGGTATGCGCTGCTTTAAAGGCTTCATTACAGTTTCCTTCATTCACAGCTGCTATAAGATCATCAAAGTTGGTATCATCAAGATACTTTCTCATACATTTTTTGTACAGCGCCTCATTGTTAAGAAATCTGTGCATGGCTCCATCAACATCAAAGCCATTCTGTACTAACATTTCTTTTTCATTACTATCCATAATAATCATCCTGCCTTTCTATAAGCAGGTACTCTCAAAAATCCATCATAAAAAGCTTTTGAGAGTACCTTAACCCTTTTTTAATCCTGCATAAGTCCGCTTACATCAAGAATAAGTGCTATACTTCCATCTCCAAGCTGTGTACAACCCGAAATACCATGCACCTTCTTAACATATGGTGGAATAGGCTTTACTACTATTTCCTGTGTTCCAATAAGCTCATCTATAAGAACGCAAAGTGATGTACCTTCGTATTCAAGTAACAGCATTACACCATCTTCAATATTAGTAACTGCATCCTCCAGATCATATTTCTGACTAAGTCTGAGTATAGGATAGCATTCTCCTCTGATCATTACATATTCTTCACCATTAGGCTCATGAATAAGCTTATCCTCTGTGACCCTGATAAACTCTTTGATTGCAGAGGTTTCCATTACAAACTTAGTATTACCATTTCTCATTACTATACCATCTATAATAGCCATGGTAAGAGGTATCTTCATGGTCATGGTAGTTCCACAGCCCTCTAAAGAATCAATATCAAGGACTCCTCCTATTTTCTGAATGTTCTTTACTACAACATCCATTCCAACTCCTCGTCCGGAATACTCAGTTACTTTCTCTTTAGTTGAAAAGCCCGGATATGTAATAAATTGGAATATTTCCTTATCTGTATATTCACTTTCTACACGGTTATCAGGAAGTATTCCTTTTTCCCATGCCTTCTTATATAATTTATTTCTGCTAAGACCTTTTCCGTTATCTTTAACAGAAATCCATACCTTTCCACCTTCATTTTTTGCTTCAAGAGTAATCTTACCCTTATCAAGCTTAAATGCCTCAAGTCTTTCCTCGTTAGTCTCTATACCATGATCGACGGCATTTCTTACCAGATGCATAAGAGGGTCTGAAATATTTTCAATAATATTTTTGTCAACCTCTGTAGTATCACCAATCATCTCAAATTCAATATCTTTTCCAAGCTTTCTTGAAATATCAAATACTGTTCTGTTCATCTTTTGGAATGTATTGGTCAATGGCATCATTCGCATTGACATGATAAGCTCCTGCATTTCAGTTGTTATCTTTGACAACTGTGCTGCTGCCTTCTGGAAATTAGAAAGATCAAGATTGGGTATCTGCAGGTCAGGATTTTGTAAAACAACTGATTCTGCTATTACCATTTCGCCCATCAGGTTCATGAGATAATTCATTTTTTCAATACTTACACTCATAAATGATTGCTTATGTTCTTTCTTTTTCTTGGTTTTTGTTATCTGCTTTGCCTTTCCGGCCTCTTTCTGAATTACATAATCACCAGGCTGTGGTTCAGCTTTTGAACTATCCTGCTCGTCCTGACTGTTTTCATTGTTCGGCTGTGATGTATCTGAGAATCCATGCATAAATTCTTCATTGGTGCATTCAGTTACATCTATTGTTGATATTTCAGCCGAAGTATCAATAAGCTCTCTTAACTTGGCATCAGTAAAATCTCCCCTGACAAGCATCATAAATCCATCTTCAAGAATGACTTTTGATGAATCTTCATTTGTAAGAACATCCTCCGGTTTAAACTGAACATCTTCCGTAAACTCTTTTAAAGAATATACTGCAGAATAAGCTCTAAGATTACTCATCTGAGTATCTTCATGATATGTTATCTTTATTCTAAAACATTTCTTATTACTAGATGCCTGTGGTGCAATATAGAACTGGTTTGGTCCTAAACCTATTGATGAACCAACATTATCTGTTTTTGCTGCCGGTTCATTCTTAGCCTGTGAAGCATCTGCTCCGGAATTACTATCTTCACCCTTTAACATACTTAAAAAGCTGGACATTATTGAAATCAGGCTGGAATTATCTCCGTCAGGATCATTTCCTTCTCGAATCTTATCCATTTCACCATTAATAAAATCCAATACCTGAAAAATAATATCAATCAACTGATCATGCTGCTCATCTACACCAATATTTTCTCTTAAGAAATAAAAAATATCCTCTAACTTGTGTGATACCTTCATGATGTTATCATACATCATGACTCCTGATGAACCCTTAATAGTATGCATGATTCTAAATATTTCATTTATACTGTTTTCATCAAAGGATTCCTCATCTTTATTTTCAAGAACAAGTTCCTCCAATTTTTCTAATAATTGACCATTTTCGTATAGGTACATATCCAACATACCATCTACACTAAATTCATCAGCCATGTAAGGCACCCCTTTCACAAATTACCCTTTTATATATAAAATGTTGTAAACTTCCAATTTCTCTCCTATAATTTTATATCTATTTGCAACAATAGTCAATATATTCTGACTCTTTTATAATATTTTATTAAATTCTTTTATGTAAAAGGTCTTGTATTCATCAAGTAAAGATTTTATAATAATAGCGTTGGTTTTTATTATTTCTTTCGTAACAATCCTGTTACGTTCCGGCTTAAGAAATGGAGATTAGCATGGTACTTTTTATAAAAAGAAATGTTGGTTACTCTTTGTCACTTCTTGTGCTTACTATTTTTTCACTGGTATTGGCTCCGATAACAGCCTATGCTCAGGATAATTCACTAATGCAAAACAGCTTTGTAATTCAGCCTATAACAGGAGGAGCTATTCCTTCAGATACTTTACCTGTGAGTCTTGTATATAATCTCAATACTTATCTCGTTGACAGCTTCACTCAGGGCACTATGGACGCTCAGACCTTTAACGATTTTGTAAACAGTGGCGTTATATCTGAAAATGGTTTTTTTGAAAACTCTGTATTTGTTGGAGATTCCCTCACAGTAGGTTTTGAACAATACTGCAAAACCCACAATGACTCAATAGCCACAGGCTCAACACATTTTCTTGCCAGAGTTGGCTGTTCAGCACAGGCTGCGATTTCATCCAATGCACTTACAAAGCATTCAAAAATAATGCCAATGTATAATGGTTCTGTACAATACATCGAAGATGCAATCACTCAGATGCCTGATGTAAAGAAAGCATTTATCTGCTACGGAATGAATGACCTGGTAGGCAGCTCGCCTGCAAAATTTGTAGAAAACCTGCAGACTCTTGTAAATAAAATACTTATCAAAAATCCAGGTCTGGAAATATACATTATTTCTATACCCTGTATAGTATCAACTGCAAACACAGGAAACCTTAACAATGCTTCTATTCAGAATGCGAACCTTATGCTGCAAAATGCATGTATTATAAACAATTGGGGATTTATCAACTTATCAGAATATCTTATGGGAAATAATCATGCAATCCGCCAGGAATACAGTTCTGACGGATATGTACATGAAAATAACAAGGCCTATTCTATCTGGAACCGCGTACTTAAAAACTATGCCTATCAGGAAATAACAAGCTCAAGACCTGTCGTAAATGAAATGATGTTTACTGAACCGATGGTTGCTGAACCAATGATTGATACTTTGGTACAGAATGATATTGAAGTAACAGTTGAATAGAAAAATGCATTTTCGAAATAGGGCGAAATAGGGACGGGGCTGCTGTATCGTGTTTTTAGGCGATACAGCAGTCCCGTCCCTATTGCTCAATATATCCCTTTTGTCCTCAATCTGTTAAAATATCCGCTAGCTCTTTACAACGCTCCATTGTCATTTCTGCCTTTGTGTCTGCAAAATCAACTGAAGCAAAGGAGCCTCCCTCCCATGAATCAGCAGCTTCATCTGCTTTTTGGTCTCTTTGCTTTAGCCATTCTCTTTGTTCATTTAATATCTTTTCAAATTCAGCTTCATCAGTATTATATTTTATAAGTATCCAAAGATCATTAAGCAAATCATCCGCAAGCTTGAAACGATCACTTGCATTATCAAGCATTTCCATGGTTGTATTGGCATTCTGGCAGTCAGTAATAAGCTCTTCGTAACTGTTTTTTGCACTATTATAATAGTCCAGCGCCGACTCACTTGCAGAAAGCCTCTCATAGGAATAAATTCCTTCTTCCTGTTCTACATTTTCTATACATATAATTGAAAGAGTATCTGCATCTTCTGATTCTTCCTCATTTACAAATTTTACCCAGAAATATACATCTTCTTTGATTTCAGATATCGGTTTTCCCGGAATATAAACTCTGAATTTATTTGTACCGGTCAATCCATATGCATCAGAATAAATATATTTTATACCATCCTCTATTTCTTCATCGCCCACTTTATTTTTATAGGAAATATCTTCCAAATTCATCTCATAGGTAAAATCATCAACCTTTGTAAGATTTGTAAAATGTCCTGAAAAGTCACAATAATATACTATACCCCCAGGATAATCCTCTCCTGTATCTCCCATATCTGAATCATGATAGTTTCCATGGAAAAATCCATCCTTTTCTATATAAAAGTTGGTACTCCATCCCCCTGCTCCACTGCAAAATTCATAGCTGTATTTTGAAAGTGTCTCGAAGGTTACTTCTTTGTTCTCCAAATCAACTGTGGTTTGAGGATTGTAGTCTGATTCTACTTGTGTTTCAATAATATTCTCAAAATCAATAATGTCCTTATTATCCGTTTCGTCATCATTACTTTCTTTTACATTATCAGATTTCTTTGAATCTTCTTTACCATCCGAAACATTAGATACTATATCTTTTATTGTTGTGTTATCATCTGCATTTTCTGTATTATTTGAACATCCCCAAAACATCATTGCTGATACTGCTATTACCAAACTGCACAAAAACTTTTTCATAATAAATCATTCCTCTCCGCTATTTGCAATTGAACATTTTAACAATTATGTTACATCCTAATTCTCATTGCAATATCATATAAAAGTAATCCCTTTCCAATATAGAATCATCAAAGCTTTCCTCCCAGTACTCTGACATTCCTTCTGTATTATGTCCTATGGCACGTATAAACAGTGAAGTATAGTCTCGTATGTCAGCATCCGTTATCTGCACATCATATCTGCTTTTCTTTAAGAACAGTGCAAGCCTGACCATTATATATTCAAGAACTATTGCCTGAAAAGACTCTATAAGACAGAATATATCCTCACTGACACAATCTGCAAATATTTCCGAAACCAGTATTTTTTCAAACAGAGAATCATAATTCTTAAACTCCATAGTGTATTTATTCCATTCAAAAAGTTTTATCTCCAGTTCATCTAATATTACTTCATCTTCCGGAAATATCTCAGATACATACTCTGCCAGTTCAAACAAGTATGGCCGATACAGGTCTTCTTCTTTGTAAAATTCCGTTACATCATAAAAGGTCTGACATACTTCTTCAAAAGCTTCCAGTCTGTTACATTTGGTTTTTCGGTATTCTGCTGCCAGATCAATAAGTGTCTCTTTATCTTTGTATGTATCAATACAGTCATATACATCATCTTCGTATTCGCACAGAGTACACTCATTTAGAAAAGAAAAAGAAATCCATATTTTTTCACAAAGAGAGTATTCCTTATTCTGCATCAGCTCAATCACATGATTTCTAACTCTGTATTCCATAGGATATGAATCATCACTATCACCTTCAAAATCAGAAATATTAACCATGTCCACATCCTTGTTTATCAGCTCAATAACTGCAGGACAGCCACCTGACAGGGAATACTCTATATTATCATTTATGGTATTTTTCTTTCGTGGAAACTCTGCACAGGTCTTACACAGATACTCATCACCATGATTTTTGACTATATTGCAAAGACCTTTTTCATCAAGCAGCAGACACTGCTTAGAATAATCCAGCTTCATACAGTAAATCTCTTCCTGGTCTTCTCTTTTATAAGATACATGGTCACATATGTATTTGGTATCCTCTGCAGCTTTCCATTTTTGAAATATCTCTTTGTCTGCCCTTATCGACCACCCCTTACAACAGGTAATGGGGCAGTCGGAGGCTATACATTTAAAATTGTCGTAGGTTGTTGTTTTAATAGTATTCATAAATTAAATATATTTATACAGCTATGTTCAATTTACATCCTCTCCGGAGCAGAGAAGCCTAAAAGATCAATTGCTGTCTCAAGCACATCTCTGGTAAGGGCAAGGAGCGATATCCAGCTCTTTTTCTTAGCCTCATCTTCTTCTGAAAGTATTTTTGTTTCATGATAGAAATGGTTAAATGCATTTGCAATCTCGTAGATATATGCACAAATCTTATGTGGTGCAAGCTCTTCATACGCATTTTCGATGCTGGCATTAAACTTGGCAAGAACCATCATAAGCTGTTTCTCACTTTCGTTGACCGGTGATGAAATTGCATCCAAAGCAGACTCAATATCGCCTGCATTTTCTTTATACTTGGCAAGAATTGATTTAATACGTACAATTGTATAAAGGATATATGGACCTGTGTCTCCTTCAAATGAAGTAAATCTGTCAATATCAAATATGTAATCCTTGCTTGCCTGATTTGAAAGATCACCATATTTTAATGCAGCAAGTGCTACTGTCTGTGCTATCTGTCTTGCACTGTCCTCATCAATCTCACGGTTATCCATGATCTTTTTGAGCATCTCATCCTCTACTTCCTTGATAAGATTCTCAAGGCGCATTACTCCACCATCTCTTGTTTTGAAAGGTTTTCCATTCTTTCCATTCATTGTACCAAATCCAATAAATCTAAGATCTGCATCATCACGAATGAGCTTTGTCTTTCTTGCACAACGGAATACCTGTTCAAAATGAAGCTCCTGACGCTTGTCTGCTACATAAAGGATTGATGAAGGATTAAAATCCTCAACACGCTGTTTGATAGTAGCAAGGTCTGTTGTCTCATATAATGCTGCTCCATCTGACTTAAGAATCATACATGGAGGCATTTCCTTCTTGTCTGTCTCTTCCTTAACATCAACAACCAATGCACCTTCACTCATATATGCATAGCCGTCTCTTTTCATGTCTTCAACCATCTGTGGAATATATGGATCAGCATCAGACTCACCATACCATAAGTCAAAGCTTACACCAAGCTTTTCATAATTTCTCTTAAGGTCTGTAACAGACACCTCCATAATATGTTTCCATATAGCTCTGTAGCCTCGCTTACCACTCTGAAGCTGTTTTGTTGCCTCTAAAGCCTTTGCCTTAAACGCCTCATCTTCTTTTGATTTTCCACTTGCAAACGGATAAATCTCTTCAAGCTCTGAGATTGTAAAAGGAGCCTCTGTTGGATATTCGCCTGTAAAGTTATCATCAAAGTATGGAAGCTCAGGATTTCGAAGCTCTAACTCGGCAATGATAAGTCCCATCTGCAAACCCCAGTCTCCAAGATGAACATCCCCTGTTACATTGTGCCCCATAAATCTGACGATTCTCTTTAAGCTCTCACCGATAATAGCTGAACGCAAATGACCGATATGAAGTGGCTTTGCAACGTTTGGTCCACCGTAATCAATTACTATTGAAGCAGGCTCTTTTGCCTCCTCAAGACCAAATTTTGAAGAATTTTTCATTTCCTTAACATAGTCACCGATAAATTCATTCTTGATTACAAGGTTAAGAAAACCCGGTGCAACTGCGTCAACCTTATCAAATACTTTACTGTCAGCAAGCTTTGCAGCAACATCATTAGCTATCATAATAGGTGCTTTTTTGTACTGCTTTGCACCTGCCATTGCACCATTACATTGAAATTCACAAAGATCAGGTCTGTTAGATACAGATACCTTACCAAGCTCGCGGTCATATCCTGCTGCCTCAAAAGCATCTTTCATCTCATTAGAAATCAAATCTAATAATTTTTTCATACTCCATCTCCATTCCTATTTCTTATCTATATATTTTTCACTATCTATAAGTAAATATAATACTGTCTTTTTCTTCCATTAGCAACACTTAATTCATTTTTTCTCTTTCAAGCTTTGAGTAAACACAGCCACAGTAATTCTGTCGGTATAAATCATATTCTGCCGAAAGCTCAATAGAACGTTTATATCCGTTTTTCTTTTTAAAATCAGACACCAGCCAGCAAATGGACATCTCATTTGCCAATTGCTCACCTATCTCATTAAGCTTTTTTGCATTTTTTAACGGGCTGATAGTAAGTGTGGTTGTAAAATAGTCAAACTGCATTTTCCTGGTGAGCTCAGCTGTTTTCCTCAGTCTCTGCTCATAGCACCTAAAGCAGCGCTCTCCACCCTCTTTACAGTCCTCATAGCCTTTTGCAATCTCAAAAAATTTGTCAGGCTCATAGTCACCCTCAATCACGTCAATAGGATAACCTTCGCCCAGCTCATTGTATGCTTTAATCAGTCTTTTCTGTTCTTCAACACGTTTTACATATTCTTCCTGCATTGAAATATTTGGATTATAATAAAATACCGTTATCCTGAAATACTGTTTAAGATACTCTAAACAATAGCTGCTGCAGGGTGCACAGCAGCTGTGAAGCAATAGCCGTTTTCCAAGCTTGCCTTCCTTTTCAAGCTTTTCGATTATTCTGTCAAGTTCTTTTTGATAATTTCTAACATTTTCCATAATTATTATATATCTGATAACTGAAAATCCGGATAGAACGGACTTTTAACATCCATTCTATCCGAATTCATTAAAAACAACGTAACTATTCACGACCACCATTGCGCGAGTTTTTAACGCGCCAAAATCAATTTATTGATTTTGTGTGCATAAATTGTGACTGTGAAGAACTTAGTTCTGAACAGTTACAAAACAACTTATAATTCTGCAATATTTACAAGTGTAAGAGGATTGTCATTCTTATTCTCTAAGCTTGTAGCAAGTGCCTTTGCTGTATCAAGTGATGTAAGACAGTTAACACCTGTTTCAATTGATGTACGACGAATAAGGAAACCATCTCTTGACTTGTCACGTCCCTGAGTAGGTGTATCAATTACAAGGTCAATCTTATGTCCTAAAATAAGGTCCATAACTGTAGGTGATTCCTGATTGATCTTGTTTACTTTTCTTGCCTTTACACCTGCATCATTAAGTGCCTTTGCTGTACTGCGGGTTGCATAGATTGTATATCCAAGCTTCTCAAAGCGTCTTCCAATCTCAATTGCTTCACCCTTATCAGCATCCTTGACTGTTATGATCATCTGTTTATGCTTTGGAAGGTCAATGCCTGCGCCAAGAAAGGCTTTGTAAAGTGCTTCATTAAATGTCTTGGAAATACCAAGACACTCACCTGTAGACTTCATTTCCGGTCCAAGGCTTATCTCTGCACCACGAATCTTTTCAAATGAGAATACCGGCATCTTGATTGCATAGTAATCAGCTTCCTTCTGTAAGCCAGGCTCATAACCAAGCTCTCTTATTGTTTTGCCAATGATCACTTCTGTCGCAAGGTCTACGATTGGAATACCTGTAACCTTGCTGATGTATGGAACAGTTCTTGAAGAACGAGGATTTACCTCAATTACATATACCTCTTCGCCAACTGCAATAAACTGAATGTTGATAAGTCCTTTAACATGGAGAGCCTTTGCAAGTCTTCTGGTATACTCAGCAATTGTCTCCTTGACATTCTTGGAAATCGTATGAGCAGGATATACTGAAATAGAGTCTCCTGAATGTACTCCGGTTCTCTCAATATGCTCCATGATTCCGGGAATAAGGATATCTGTACCATCACATACTGCATCAACCTCAAGCTCTTTACCCTGTAAATATTTATCTACAAGAATTGGATGATCCTGTGCTATACGGTTGATTATCTCCATGAAGATTTCAATCTCCTCATCAGAAATAGCAATCTGCATACCCTGTCCACCAAGTACATAAGAAGGTCTTACAAGTACCGGATATCCAAGTCTGTTAGCTACCTCTTTGGCTTCTTCAGCTGTATACACCGTACCACCCGCTGCACGAGGAATCTGTGTCTCTTCAAGTATCTTGTCAAACAGCTCTCTGTCCTCTGCTGCATCTACATCCTCTGCCTTTGTACCAAGAATAGGAACTCCCATCTTCATAAGGCTTTCTGTAAGCTTAATAGCTGTCTGACCACCAAACTGAACTACTGCTCCGTCAGGTTTTTCTATATTAACAATATTCTCTACATCTTCAGGAGTCAATGGTTCAAAATAAAGCTTGTCAGCAATATCAAAATCTGTACTTACTGTTTCAGGGTTGTTGTTAATGATAACTGTCTCATAACCTGCTCTTGCAAATGCCCATGTAGCATGAACAGAACAATAGTCAAACTCAATACCCTGTCCAATACGAATAGGACCTGAACCAAGTACAAGCACCTTCTTCTTTGAATGTGTTTCTACTGCCTCATTGATTCCATCAAAGCAAGAATAATAATATGGGGTAGATGCCTCAAATTCAGCAGCACATGTATCAACCATCTTAAATGCAGCTACGATATTGTTATCATAACGCAGCTTCTTAATTTCTTCTTCTGTTTTTCCTGTAAGTCTTGCAATAACATTATCAGGGAACTCTATTCTCTTAGCTTCTTTTAAGAGGTCAACAGTAAGCTCTTGTGTTTCGAGAGTTTTTTCCATCTCAACGATACGCGCGATCTTGTCAATGAACCATAAATCAATCTTTGTAATATCATGAATTGTTTCATAATCAACGCCTTTTCTAAGAGCTTCTGCTATTACATAGATTCTCTGGTCATCAACCTTCTCCATACGCTTGAGAATCTCCTGCTTATCCATCTCAGAAAAATCATAGCTTCTAAGGCAGTCAACATGCTGTTCGAGTGAACGTATGGCTTTCATAAGCGCACCCTCGAAGTTTGTACAGATACTCATTACCTCACCAGTAGCCTTCATCTGAGTTGTAAGAGTTCTCTTTGCAGTAATAAATTTATCGAATGGAAGACGTGGCATCTTTACAACACAGTAGTCAAGTGTCGGTTCAAAGCTTGCATAGGTCTTTCCTGTAATTGCATTCTTTATCTCATCAAGAGTATATCCAAGTGCTATCTTTGCTGCAACCTTCGCAATAGGATAACCGGTTGCCTTTGAAGCAAGTGCTGAAGAACGGCTAACACGAGGATTAACTTCGATTACACAGTATTCAAAGCTGGTTGGATGAAGTGCGAACTGTACATTACATCCACCGGTAATATTTAATTCAGAAATAATATTTAAAGCAGAGGTTCTGAGCATCTGATATTCTTTATCACTAAGTGTCTGAGAAGGAGCCACAACGATACTGTCACCTGTATGAACACCTACCGGGTCAATATTTTCCATGTTACATACAGTTATACAGTTACCTGCACTGTCACGCATAACCTCGTATTCGATTTCTTTCCATCCGGCTATACAACGCTCAACAAGTACCTGACCAACACGTGAGAGTCTAAGACCATTTTCGAGAATTTCCTCAAGCTCTACCTGATTATGGGCAATTCCGCCACCGCTTCCACCAAGTGTATATGCCGGACGAAGAACTACCGGATATCCAATAGTGTTAGTAAATGCCACACCATCTTCAACATTCTCAACTACGAGAGACGCAGCACAGGGCTCTCCAATCTTCTCCATTGTATCTTTAAATTCCTGTCTGTCCTCTGCTTTTTTGATTGTAGCAGCTGTGGTACCAAGAAGCTTTACATTGTTAGCTGCAAGAAATCCGCTTTCTTCAAGCTCCATACCAAGATTAAGTCCAGCCTGTCCACCTAATGTTGGAAGGATTGAATCCGGCTTTTCCTTTTCAATAATCTGCTCCAATACTTTTGTTGTAAGAGGTTCAATATATACCTTATCAGCAATATCTCTGTCAGTCATAATAGTGGCAGGGTTAGAGTTAACAAGTACAACCTCTATTCCTTCTTCTTTGAGTGAACGACATGCCTGTGTACCGGCATAATCAAACTCAGCGGCCTGACCTATAACAATTGGACCCGAACCAATAACCAATACTTTTTTTACATTAGGATTCTTTGGCATTATTTCTCTACCTCCATCTTTGCATGTTCATTCATCATAGTTATAAATCTGTCAAATAAGTATCCTGAATCCTGTGGACCACAGCATGCTTCAGGATGGAACTGCACTGTAAAAATATTTTTACCTGTGTAATTAAGTCCCTCGTTAGTTCCATCATTTACATTAATAAATGCCGGTGTTGCAACCTTAGGATCCAACTTATCCATATCCACAACATAACCATGATTCTGTGAAGAAATATATACTCTTCCTGTAGCAAGATCCTTTACAGGATGATTTCCACCTCTGTGACCATATTTCATCTTGTATGTATCAGCTCCTGTAGCAAGCGCCATAAGCTGATGTCCAAGACAGATTGCAAAAATAGGTATATCTGTATTATAAAGTTTTTTGATTTCTTCGATAATTGTTGTACATTCCTTTGGATCTCCAGGTCCATTAGAAAGCATTATTCCATCCGGAGCTGCCTCAATAATCTCAGAAGCAGGGGTATTTGCAGGATAAACTGTAACATCACAGCCTCTTGTTTTCAGAGAATATGCGATATTATCCTTTGTACCAAAGTCAAGAAGCGCGACCTTTTTACCTGCACCATTTAATTCCTTAACAAGTGATGGTTTAATCTCTCTCTTGCCGGCTGCATAATCCTCAGCTACAAATCTTGCACTTCCTGATAAAGCACCATTCTGTTCAAGACTTTCTGAGCCCTTAAGGAAATATTTTTCCTTACAGGTAACCTTCTCTACTACCTTACCTGTATTATAGGCCTTTAATTTTGGTAAAACCTCATCCAAATCATAATTTGCATTTGTGGTAATCATACCATTCATTGTACCCTTCTCACGCAGTATCTTTGTGAGGGCACGTGTATCTATTCCAGCAATTCCCGGTACATCATTACTTTCAAGAAACTCCTGTATAGAAATATCCGCACGGAAATTACTGAAGTTTCTAGACAACTCTCTTACTATAAATCCGTCAGGCCAAGCCTTTACTGATTCCATATCATCTTTGCAAATGCCATAATTTCCAATAAGAGGATATGTCATGCACACTGCCTGTCCAGCGTAGGATGGATCTGTCAGTACTTCAAGATAACCTGCCATTGATGTATTGAATACTATCTCACTGACAACTTCCTTTTCGGCACCTATATGAGTACCTTCAAAAACCGTGCCATCTTCCAAAATTAAAAACGCCTTCATAAATTTATTTCCTTTCCGACTAAAGTGTACTAAAACGCTTATTTTATGCACTATAATCTATTCTCAAACTCTTTTGAATCTGATTATTGCTTAATCGACTAATTATATCACATGAGCATTTCTCATTCAACAATTTGAGCATGTATAAAAATACAAAAATTTGGCTCGAAAAATGTATTTTATTGTATATTTTAAAAATTAATTTTTGGAAATCATATTAAAAAAACCGCTATCTCATACTTTTAAGTGTGCCAAAAAGATCCATCTCACTCTGCGTAAGCTTCATATTAGTTGTATACTCTTTTCCATCAGGACTTGTGACCTTTACTTCAATAATTGTTCCTGCATCTATCGCGTCTTTTCCAACCGCCTGACAAAATGGCATAAATCTTGGATGATTGTTGCTAAAGGTCTCCCATGCTCCTTTTATTTTTAATAAAGCAGAAAAATCCATCATAATTCTCAATTCCTTTCAAAATATATTTTTGCTGCAAGCAGCTACTTATAGCTACTATAAAATATACTATATTTTTACTTCAAATGTCAAAATTTGCATTTTTTGTCAAATTTTTGATTAAAGCCCGGTTTTTCATTCTGAAAACACCTCGCACAATAGTAATCGCAAATAGCTACCCGATTTTTATATAATATCAAAAAAGTACCGCAAAAAACGGTACTTTACAATAATTTCATAATTTATTTATTTTTGCTTAAGCTTTTTAGTTGGAAATCCCAAAACACATTAATTTACCATATATGCCAGTTCGTTTTGTAACATATACTTATTTTCAAGTACTTCTCGTGCTTCATCCTCCTGGAATCGGTTAATAATAAATGAATACTTGTTTTGTGTCATAAAACGTCCTCTTCTCACCTCTCTTATCTTATTTGTCTTAATAAGATAAGAAATTCCATTGCGGGAAAATAATCTGCCAATTTCCTCTTTTTCAATTCCATCACATGTCTCAACTAATGCAATATCTCTTTTTCTAATCATACCTGCCATATTCTTAATCCCCTTTTCATAAACTGTATTATTCATGTACACACCCATTACACAACTGTTGGCTATTATTTTATTTAATACTGTTTTACATACTGCCATCCCCATAGCTCTCACACATATATCTGCCAACATTAATTACTCCTATATTATAAACTGAAAATTACAAAATGTATAGTCAACATTATCTACAATTTATTTTGTGCATTTTGTTTGTATTTTCAAGTCATTTCAATACTTTTTTATTTATTTTTACAAAAATCAAGCAAACATAAAAAAATCGGATGCGATGGCATCCGATTTTTTTATGACATTTATTTAGCTGTTATATCACTTCCAAAATATTTTATCGAAATCTCAGCAAGCTTTCCCTCACTGCGAAGCTCATCGATTGCCTTATTTATCTCTGCTCTAAGTGTAGCTGTATCTTCACCTTTTACCATTGGAATAGATACCAGTGAAGCATCCTCAGTAAGAGCCACAACCTTTAATGGTGCATCCGGATGTACATTCATATAATCATAGAATGACACTTCTGCATTTAATGTAGCATCGGCTCTTTTTGCCATTACCATTTCAAGAGTCTCATCAAGCGAATCAACACCCTTTACCTCTGCACCATATTCCTCTGCAAGAAGCATATATGTACTGTTGATACTGTTGGTTGTTACCTTTCCATTAAGGTCTTCAAAGGTCTTAATGTCTTCGTTGTCATCTTTTACAATAAGCGCTGTTTTAATAAATCCATAAGCATCAGAAAAATCGTATTTTTCTGAACGCTCCTCTGTCACCTCAACACCATTTACAACTATGTCATATCTGCCGGAATCAAGTCCTGCAAACAGACCATCCCATTCACCTTCAACAAACTCAGCTTCAACACCAAGCTTATCTGCTATCTGCTGTGCAACTTCAACATCAAAACCAACAAGCTTGTCATTTTCATCATGATAAGTCCAAGGAGCCCATGTTCCCTCCATTGCCACTGTTATCTTTCCTTTTTGCTGAATCCTTGCAAGTGCATCTGCATTTGCATCAGCAGAAACATTTTCATTTTTGCTTCCACACCCTGTGAGCATTGACACAGTCAGTACTGTTGCCATTAAAACTGATAAATAACTTTTTTTCATAATATTGTGCCTCCCTTTTTTATAAAAATGTACTCTCGGAATCTTTTAAACAGATGCCTTTCTGGCTATATTTTCATGAAACTGCTTCTATTTTCTCGTCGTACACACCGTGTACGCACTGCGAAAATATCATTGTTTCATAAAAATCTATCTCAGAAATCCATCTG
>JAFPAQ010000145.1 GCA_017424235.1 Lachnospiraceae bacterium
CAGATGGATTTCTGAGATAGATTTTTATGAAACAATGATATTTTCGCAGTGCGTACACGGTGTGTACGACGAGAAAATAGAAGCAGTTTCATGAAAATATAGCCAGAAAGGCATCTGTTTAAAAGATTCCGAGAGTACATTGGTAAAAAATGGAGGATATTATGACATGGAATCTTAATTCAGACCGCCCTATATATGCACAGATACTGGATCAGATAACGACCCGCATTATATGTGGCATATACGAACCGGGCGAAAAACTTCCAAGTGTAAGAGATCTTGCAGTGGAAGCAGGAGTAAATCCTAATACAATGCAGAGAGCTTTTGCTCAGTTAGAACAGAGTGGACTTATAAAAACTTTTCGTGGCAATGGACGTACAGTGACGGAGGACATCAACATGATAGAAAAGGTAAAACATGATATTGCATTAACACAGATTAAGGAATTCTTTAAAAACATGAAGGAACTGGGATTTTCAAATGAAATGATTTTCCAGATGGTTCAGGAAGCAGCAGAAAAAGAAAAGGAAGCTTAAGGAGGATGTATGAATAACGATATTAATCTGAATACTCAAAAAGACCCCATGAATCAGGAAAATATTAACATGGGAAATATGAATAGTATGGAAAGCATCAATATGCCGGACACAAATGCTTTCACAAATCAAAATGCTCCACTTTTACAGGTAAATGATCTTTGCAAGCGTTACAGCGGAATGGGTGAATACATGGCTGTATACCATATGAATTTCATTATACCAAGAGGCCGTATAATTGGTCTTTTAGGACCTAACGGCTGTGGAAAGTCTACACTTATAAAAATGATAAACGGACTTCTCACTCCTACCTCAGGTCAGATACTTATAAACGGGTTTGCACCGGGAGCCCAGACAAAATCAATGATATCTTATCTTCCTGAGCGTACATATCTTGACAACGGCATGAAGGTATGCCAGATGGTAGATTATTTTGCTGATTTTTACGCTGACTTTTCTACTGAAAGAGCTTATTCAATGCTTCAGGCATTAAATATCAATGTGAATGCAAGACTTAAGACACTTTCAAAGGGTACCAAGGAAAAGGTACAGTTAATACTTGTAATGAGCAGACGGGCTCAGCTGTATATTCTTGATGAGCCAATCGCCGGAGTAGATCCCGCTGCAAGAGATTATATATTGCGAACAATCATAACTAATTATGATCCAAACGCAACCATTATCCTTTCAACACATTTGATTTCAGATGTTGAGAACATTCTTGATGAGGTTCTTTTTATGAAGAATGGCTCGCTTATGTTACAGACTACTGTAGATGCGATAAGAACACAGCTTGGAAAATCAGTTGACCAGTACTTTAGGGAGGTATACGCATGTTAGGAAAATTATTAAAATACGAATTTAAGGGATTACTTACTCCTGTTATTATAATGTTGTGTGTACTTTTTGGAACCACTGCACTTGCTTTGATTACATTCTTTTCAATAAACCCTACGCTTGAATCTACTGTAAATGGTGTTTCTGTTATGCTCTCAATGTTTGCAATATTCTTATATTACATAGGCATTATAGGAACCTCTATTGGCATACTTCTCATAATCGCAATACGTTTTTATAAGACCTGCTATACAGACCAGGGATATCTTACACATACTCTTCCTGTTACAAAGCACCAGCTTATCGGTGCCAAGACTCTTGCAAGTATCATTTCATATCTTTTAGTAATGGTAAGTATAGCAATATCAGTAGTAACTCTTGTATGCCTGGGTGGAAAACACTTTTTAAAATTTGATACCACCGGTTCTATTCATACACTTTTGGATCTCTTTAAGTATATAGGCGAAGGATGTCTTGAAGCTTTTGGAGTAAAATTAAATACCTTGATATTTACTTATTCTATTGCTATATTTATAAGCTGTATAACCAGCGTAATAATAGCCATGGGATGTATAAGCCTTGGACAGTTATATGCTAAACACAAAATAATTGGTGCAATTATTGCTTATTTCATCATTGCATTTTTACAGCAGACATTGGATTCAATTTATTCTACAGTATTTTACTCATCTGTCCTTACATCAAACAATGCAGACATGACCATGTATAAATTCTTTATGCCACAGCTGCTATGTACAATAATTATTCAGGTAATACTTGCAGCAGTACTTTACTTTGTAAATATTTATATGGCTGA
>JAFPAQ010000146.1 GCA_017424235.1 Lachnospiraceae bacterium
ATCAAGCTTTTCTGTAGTTACTCTGGATTTATATTTTCTTGCCACTATGATTTCCTCCCGTTAATCTTAACCTTAAGAACTTTTGGATTCAGTTCATTGCTGATTTGTTCCGCTTTTCTTTTGATATAATTCGCATCAATACCAAATGCTTTGAGTATTATTTTCTGGTTTGCTGTTACAGCATGATCCAGGCGATAAACGCCATCCGCCTGCCGTATCATCTCTATTTTCTCAAGTTCCCTGATTGCTGCAGGTACATTCATAAAGTTTGGAGAACTGAGCAGTTTTTCTTCTTCATCCTTGAGCTTTGTATACATGCGATTTCTGATAATCAGGGCAACAAATGCAATCAACATTTTCCCTTCCAGCGCATCACCGGTATACACCCTCATACTTCTGTTGCCTAAAAATGTCTTATCCGCTTTGAATAACTTTTCAGAAACATCCCTGCTCTTATACAGTTCAAGAGCCTCTTTCGCCTTCATATTTTCCGAAGTAATAATACAGAAATAACCACACATTTTCAGTTCTTCTTCAATAACAGAGCTCTTTTCTATAGCACACACAAAGCACTGGTCTTCCTGACCCTCGTGGTAGTATTCCAGGCTGAAATACTTTTCATATGATTTATCAAGTACTACAGGTTGCCCCTCCAGTTTCTTAAAATAAGCAGCGAGCTTGTCTATTTTTTGTTCCAGTTGTTCCCTTTCAGCAGCTGCCTTGCTATAGCTGTAATAAATGTGCAGATATCTGTTTCTTTCATCCGATGGAAAGACAGTTCTTTCCACAGTAGTTCCATTTACACCAAAGCGTCTTATTGTATACTGCCTGCTATCTTCAAATGTACCCTTAACTTCTTTGACAGCATCGTTAACAAGGGCTTTCATGCCTTTTATCATGATTACAAAATCATAACCACATTTATCCATATATTTGATATTTTCACGGCTGAAATAACCGCGGTCGAGAATAAATCCTGCGTTCTTATATCCGTAAGCCTTGGCTTTATCAAGCATGCACTGAAGCTGTGATACATCCACAATACTTCCGGGATAATCCTCATAGAAGAGAGGCTCTCTGTTATTACAGTCATAAGCAATGGAATAATTAAAAATTGGCAGTCCCTTATCGTCCTTAGCATGACCGTATTCAACAAGTTCAATATCTCCAGCCTGACAATTCTTATTGGTAGAATCGTAAGATATATATATCTTGTCCTTATTCTTCTTTAATGCATTCCATTCATTCTGAAATTCTACAGAATCATCAATAGAAATCTGCCCGATAAACTCAGATACCGTTGAATCACTGTATATTTTATAGCCTGGTGTAAAAAGCGGATGATTATAAGCATAATCCGGATAATACTGTCCGGCATTATTCTCTGTTGTCAGATAGTAGCTTGCCAGGTCAAGAAATAAACCTGTCCCTTTGTCATTGTTATAAATGGAGGACACGATGTTTTCCACCATGCTTTCCATCATCAGTTTTTCTATAACCATAAAGGTTCCAATTCTTAGGCAGCTGCTCCGCTCATCCCGTCCCTCATCCGCAGGAAGCTGTGCGTCAGGAAAATATTTCATAAAGTTCGGATTAGGATACATCATGGTATCATCATCTTCACACTTTTTTCCTATCGTGGTTCTCTTGGGAATGTTATATTTCTTGTCCGGCTTATATACCCTGTCATACTCATAGTTAATGTATGTTACACCCTTTATGGTACGCTCAAAAATCTTTCCTTTTTTCGCAGGAATTTTAACCAAAAAATCATAATACATAATCGTTTCTCACTCAAATATTGAGTATGTATACCTACTCAATTATTATAACAAGAAATGGGCAGGAAATCAAGAAATTTCTTGATTTCCTGCCCGTTTTGAGCATTTATTTTTCGATTGAGTGTCAACTTCTACTGGAAGTTAAGATTAAACGATTGTCTGGAAATCAAACGCATCCTCATTGCTTCCATCAACACTGCCAAAGAAAAGCAATAAATCGAACCGCATAGCAGAGCGGTTTTGACACTTTCGCACATACGAAACCAACCGATCAAGGC
>JAFPAQ010000147.1 GCA_017424235.1 Lachnospiraceae bacterium
ATCCTTGTATTCATCCTCTATTACCAGTCCCACATTAATCGGATTTTTATCATCCATCATATTACTCTTCGATACAGAATAATAAGCAAAACTCATTATAACAAACAAAGTTATTCTCAAGATCATTTACTTTTCCATATGTCCACTCTCTCTTAATTCCTAAAAAGAAAGGATGAATCTCATTATTAAATGAAATATTCTCCTCAATACCATTTTTATCGAATAACACAATTATCAAATCAAATACCGTCTTAGCATCTAGTAACGTTACTCCATCAGAACGAGTCCTCATACACCAAAAATGATATTCACTATATTTCTCACTTAAATATTCTTCTATATGTCGTGGTATTTCATGCTTCAACTGATTAGCATAATAGTGGAAATGATAATGCCTCTCATCAATAAACTTTTGAAATGCATTACTCACTTCATCTGATATGTCCACCGTATTCGTACCATGCGTATAAATTCGATAAATCGGATCACTATCATCTTTACATTCCTTATCTATTATTATACGCGATAAGAAAACTCCCTTAATAAATTTACTTACTATATCCGATTTTGATACTTTTCTAAATTCCGATTTCATCATCTGCATATATTTATCTGCAGTATTAATAGTACTTTGTGGATCAGGTACTCCATTAAACAAATCCCATAATTCATCTGTTTCTAAATCCATATAAATCCTCCCTTATTATCTGTAATTAACATTAATGTATTTCTTTTGCGCAACCTACTCAATTCCATAACTCTCATACATATATAAGATTTTCTACATCGTCAACTTATCTGTTATAAGCTGCTTATAAGTAACCGACTTTTCCTTACCTTCAGCATTCAGCTTTTCCATCTTAATTGCTGAATCTGCATATCTATATTTAACATTCTGAAGCATTTTTTCAAATGCTGCTAATCTTTCCTGATCTGTCATATACGTCTCCTACGCAATAATACAAGGAATTCCATATTCCTCTAACTGAATGTCCAGATCTACCATGTCATAAATCGCATTCTCAATAAAATAAGAAAAGATAACATCCCTCATATCACAAGGTGACAATGCATAACCGGCTCTGGCAAGTAAATACTCTCGACTAGTTCTTCCATCTTTTCATCATCAGTAACTTTGAATGGATGATTCTCGAATGCATATATCTTTTCAACTTCTATATCAGTAACTGGATCTCCTGTAGGTACACCCAACAGTTCATCCACCGATAACATCTTTATCTTTTCACCTGGTCTCTGCTTCATATGTTTACACCTCGCCTTCGTGTTCTAAGAGTTCCTTTGTAAGAGACTCATATGCTAAAGCAACCTTTCCACTTCCGCAGTGTTCAAAGATACTGCTTCCAACTGCACTCGTTTCAGCAGCTTTCACCGAGATAGGAATATATGTCTCAAAGGTTCCAACTGAATCACTATATGTCTTATGGACCATCTCAAAGATATCTCTTGCATAAACAGTTCTGAAATCAACCATAGTCATTACAATTCCATCAATCTTAAGATTACGATTCAACTGACGCTTTACTTTCATTATGGTAGAAATCAACTGCTGTAAGCCTTTTACCGGAAGATAAGCTGTCTGCACTGGAATAAGAACTGAATCTGCAGCTGTTAACGCATTAATAGTCATCATTCCAAGTGAAGGCATGCAATCAATAATAATGTAGTCATATAAAGGACGAACTAAATTCACATATACCTTCATAATGGATTCCCTGGCAATTGCATTTACCAGATAAACCTCTAATGCAGATAACTCAATATTTGCCGGTAGAAGATCAACTCCTTCTGCATGATGTAAGATTCCATCTTCATGAGATATTTCTTCATCATTAATCACTGCAAGCATCATAGTTGATAATGTTGTCTTAATTTCATCCGGCTGAACATATCCCAAACTTGCTGTCATAGATCCTTGAGGGTCTGCATCTACCAAAAGAACCTTCTTTCCTTTTCTTGCTAAACCGATTCCTAAATTAACTGCTGTGGTAGTCTTTCCAACTCCACCTTTCTGATTTGCTACTGCAATAACCTTACACATATCTGCGCCTCCTAGTATTCATCTCTAAAATGTTCTAAATATTCATCAATCAAGTTTGTATTTACCAGAGTTATCTTCTTAATTCTGTAAATGGCTCCTGCATCAATGGCCCATTCGCGAAATGTATTTATTCCTACTGAATAAAGAGCAGCGCCCTCATTCAAACGAACAAATTTCTTTCTGCCATCCTTAATCATCTTTCTTAACTCATCGGTTTCAATTGCTTTGCGTTTCTGTCCCATGTTCGTGTTCTTCCTTTCTAAGTTCTTCTAAGTACAGATCTAACTTGTCTAGATCTACGATTGCAGTTTTGCGAACCTTCCAACTTGCACCAGCCGCTTTCGCTAGTCTTACTAATCCGTAATATGGCAATGAGTAAAACAGTGCCGCCTGAGAATAAGTCATATATCTTTTCTCATTTCTTTCACAAATGTACTGGTCTAGATCCGGCTTGATACTTCGTTTCTTCTTGGCCTTTGCCAAGAGCTCACCTCCCTTCGAAATATGGTTTGCCACACTTTTTACATCGATTTTGTTGTAGAAATTTGCCTATTTTTGAACACGTCATGGAGCTCTATGGAGGCATCCATGGAAATAAAAAAAGACACTCTGCATCAGGCTTTTCACCTGTAACAAAGTGTCTATCTTTTAATCTTAAGCTATTCCTCAAGATAATTATTTAATTTTAGCGGTTTTTCCATGATTCTACGTGATAGCCATTAGTGAAACTACCATTTTCACCGTCACGTCCCAAGATTCACCACTATTTGTTAGGGGATTTGTTGACCCTCCGTGGCTGTTTAAGAACGTCCAAGTGACTACGTAGAACTACGTATTGCTACGTATTCGTCCATCTAGTTAAGCGATTTCATCGTCGGGAACAGTAACACATCCCTTATCGCCTGGCTATCTGTTAACAGCATTACAAGTCTGTCGATACCATATCCGATGCCGCCTGTAGGTGGCATACCAATTTCCAACGCATTTAAAAAATCTTCATCTGTATGCTCTGCTTCATCATCTCCTGCTGCTGCATTAGCATCCTGCTGTGCGAAACGCTCTCTCTGGTCGATAGGATCATTAAGCTCAGAATATGCATTACACATTTCCCAGGTATTGATGAATAACTCAAAACGCTCTACCTTGCTTGGATCGCCTGGTTTCTTCTTTGTGAGTGGAGAAATAGCAAGTGGATGATCCATGATAAATGTAGGCTGTACAAGCTTCTCTTCACAGAACTCTTCAAAGAATAAGTTTACTATGTCACCCTTTGTATGACGCTCTTCATATTCAATGTGATGCTCTTTTGCCAAAGCCTTTGCTTCCTCATCTGTTGCTACTGCATCAAAGTCAACACCTGCATATTCCTTGATAGCATCAATCATTGTAAGTCTGCGAAAAGGCTTTCCTAAATCAATTTCAATGCCATTATATGTGATTGTAGTTGTACCACATACCTTCTCTGCAAGATAACGGAACATTGATTCTGTAAGCTCCATCATTCCTTCATAATCAGTGTATGCCTGATATAACTCCATAAGTGTAAATTCAGGATTATGACGTGTGTCAACACCTTCATTACGATATACTCGTCCGATTTCATATACTCTCTCGAGACCACCAACGATAAGTCTCTTTAAGTAAAGCTCAAGTGAAATACGAAGCTTAACATCCTCATCCAATGCATTATAATGTGTTTCGAATGGTCTCGCAGCAGCTCCGCCGGCATTAGCAACTAATGTAGGAGTTTCTACTTCCATGAAATCTCTGTCAGCTAAGAAGCTGCGGATCTCCTTTAAGATTTTTGAACGTTTAATAAATACTTCCCTGCTCTCGTCGTTCATGATAAGGTCTACATATCTCTGACGATAACGTGTATCTGTATCTGTAAGTCCATGGAACTTCTCCGGAAGTATCTGTAAGCTCTTTGTAAGAAGAGTCATCTCTACTGCATGGATAGAAATCTCTCCTGTCTTTGTTCTGAAGGCATATCCTTTAACACCATAAATATCACCGATATCTGACTTCTTGAAGTCTGCGTAAACATCTTCTCCAATTGCATCTCTTGCAACATATACCTGAATATTACCCTTTAAGTCCTTTATATTGCAGAAAGAAGCCTTACCCATAACACGCTTGAACATCATACGTCCTGCTATAGATACATTGATTGGGCTTGCATCCATTATAGCACGTCTCTCTTCATAGTCCTTGTTTATTACATCTTTAGCTTCCTGCTCATCTAATCCATCTACATTTGGAGCAACTCTTCCTGCAAGAAGCTCTGCTTCATGGGCATTGTAAAGCTCTTTTACCTCATCTGTATGATGTGTCTGATCATATTTGGTTATCTGGAAAGGATCCTTTCCTGCTTCCTGTAAAGCTGCTAACTTATCTCTGCGCACCTTTAAAAGCTGGTTAACATCCTGCTGCTGATTCTTTGCATTATTCTGATTCTGTTCTGCCACTTTTAAATAGCTCCTTTCGTTTATTAATATCTTATTCCGGTTTGTAGATATCAAGAATTGTGTATTCGATCACTCCGGCCGGTGCCTCTACACTTACTACATCACCAATCTTAGCACCGATAAGTGCCTTACCAAGTGGAGACTCATTTGAAATCTTTCCCTTTAAGCTGTTTGCCTCTGTAGCACCTACGATTTTGAATTCCATTTCATCATCAAATTCGTTATCTTTTACTTTAACTACAAGACCAAAGCTTACTTTATCTATACCATGTCCATCATCTTCCATGTCAACTACTTCGACATTTTTAAGGATTTTCTCTAATTCTTCGATTCTTGCCTCTATATCACGCTGCTCGTCTTTCGCTGCATCGTACTCAGCATTTTCTGAAAGGTCGCCCTGTTCTCTGGCTTCCTTGATTTTCTGTGCTACTTCTTTTCTCTTTACAACTTTGAGGTCATGTAACTCATCCTCATATTTTTTAAGACCTTCTCTTGTTAACAAATTCTTCTTTGCTTCCATGAACTTACATCCTTTCTTTATATAAAGTAAAATCTGATTTTTCGTAAATATTCAAAGTTATTAATAAATCGTCATTTTTCGTCTGCATATACCAAAACACATAGCTGAAAAAGTCAATTCAGTATATCTTTTTTTTGTATAAGTGTCAAGCTACGGCTTAACACCACTCCTTGAGAAATTCTTCTAATTCCTCTATAGTTTCCATCTCATTCACCTTCTGTCTGAGTCTGGCTGAATGAGGATATCCTGTCGTATACCATGCAACATGCTTTCGCATCTCACGTATAGCAGTGTATTCACCTTTATATTCAAACTGAAGTCTGGCATGTCTGAGTATTGTATCTCTTACCTCACTGGCACTTGGACGCTCAGGCTGTATTCCTGTTTCAAGATACCGGGTGATTTCCCTGAATATCCATGGATTACCTCTACAGGCTCTTCCGACCATTATCGCGTCACAGCCTGTCTCATCTATCATTCTTTTGGCTGACTTGCCATCAACAACATCTCCGTTACCTATAACAGGTATCGTGACTGCTTCTTTCACTTTTCTTATTATTTCCCAGTCGGCAACTCCTGAATAATACTGTTCTCTTGTCCTTCCATGCACTGCAACTGCTGCCGCACCGTTAGCCTCAGCTATTTTTGCTATCTCCACAGCATTTACATGCTCATCATCAAAGCCCTTTCTTATCTTAACAGTCACCGGCTTTTTAGTTGACTTCACAAGTGCAGCTATTATCTGACCTGCAAGCACCGGATTTTTCATGAGCGCACTGCCCTCATGGTTATTTACCACTTTAGGAACAGGGCATCCCATATTTACATCCAGAATGTCAAATGGTCTGTCATCTATACGTGCAGCTGTCTCTGCCATTATATCCGGCTCTGAGCCAAACAGCTGCAACGAAACAGGAGACTCTTGCGGGTGTATCTCCAAAAGGGCATCTGTATTTTTATTGTTAAAATGCACAGCTTTGGCACTTATCATCTCCATGCACAAAAGCCCTGCCCCCTGCTCCTTGCACAGAAGCCTGAACGGTAAATCAGTAACGCCCGCCATAGGTGCAAGTATAACATTATTCTTTAATTCCACATTTCCAATCTTAATACTTTTCATAAATCTGTCTTACTTTGTATTCTTTTCATATATTATTCTAAGACCTTCAAGAGTAAGAGCACTATTGTACTCATGTATCATATCAGTTTCTTCAGAAATAATACGTCCAAGTCCACCTGTAGCTACTACCTTGAGATTGTCGTAACCGCTTTCCTTCTTAATACGCTGGATAATATATTCTGCCTGACCGATCTGACCAAATACTAACCCTGCCTGCATACCTGTAATAGTATCCTGCGCAAGTATTGTGTCAGGCTTTTTGATTTCAATGTCAGGAAGCTTTGCTGTACCTTCCCAGAGAGCCTTTGCTGATATTCTTATACCGGGAGCAATCACACCAGCATTAAAGCAGCCATCCTCTGTTACAAGGTCATATGTTGTAGCTGTCCCAAAATCTATTACAAGCACCGGTCCCCCATATAATTCATATGCAGCAACTGCATCTACTATTCTGTCTGCACCTGTACTTGCCGGATTTTTTCCTCCAACCCTGATACCGGTTTTCACTCCTGACTTAACAATAAGAATCTCTTCATATATATATCTTCTGATACCACCTAAAAGTGAATGCATGATATTTGGCACTACACTTGCCACGATCACTCCATCTATCTGACTTGTTTCAATCTCTGCCTTACTTAAGAGTTCTGTGAGGAGAACACCATACTCATCAGAAGTACGCTGATTATTTGAAGTGATTCTAAATGTAGTCTCAAGAGTCTTTCCTTTATAAACTCCACAGGTTATATTTGTATTTCCAACATCAATTACTAAAATCATAATTTTTAGCCTTTCATTAAAATTCTAAATTACTGCAAATTTAAGAAGACCTCTGTACACCTAAAGTACCTGTCAGTCTCAGAGTGTTAAATTTAAATTGACTGACTTGCCTCTTCAAAAGTCTCATGTAATATAAATACCCTGTAAAACAGACTGAGCGATTCCAAAAGCTCCTGCCTTTGCATCCTTATCTCTCTTATAAGGAGTCCACTGCTTATCTCGTCATACAAAACATCCTCTTCATATGCATCTGTATCAAAGCTTACACTTCCGTCTTCCTCGAATACTATTGTAAACACGCCTCCTACTTCTTCAGTAAAAAGCACACAAATAATATGAAGCTCTTCTTTTATTGATTCTGGAATACCATTAAATTTCTCATTAAAATAGTACTTCTGTTCATATGCATTTGCTCCGCAAAGTACTATTCTTTTATCATCTTCATTATACATATCCATATATTCCTCTGACTGATACTTCTCCTGCGTAGACCAATATCTGCTTTTCATCCTCACTACGTATTACAATCAATTCACCATCTTCATTTATTCCTTTTGCAACGCCATCATACTCTCCCTTAGGATCGAGCACTCTGACCTGTTTATCACGGTTTACAAGAAAATGATTATATTTGTCAATAAGTCCGGACATATCAAAGCTTTGTTCAAACACAGCATAATTTATTTCAAAATAGTGCATGATCCTTGCAATAAGCTTTGACCTGTTTACACTATTTCCACCTTCAAGAAAAAGAGAAGTAGCAGTACCCTTTATATCCTGATCAAACTGAGTCTGGTTTACATTTATGCCAACACCTGTAACAACATAGTGAATAGCATCTATCTCTGCACTCATTTCTGTAAGTATTCCACATATCTTCCTGCCATTTATTACAATGTCATTAGGCCATTTGATTCCGCATTTATCCTTAAAATCCTCCAGTTCATCAATAGCCTCTATAACAGAGAGTGCCATAACCAGTGTAAGTGCCGATGCCCTGTCAGGCATACATGACGGTCTTAACAAAAGCGACATGTAAATATCCTTACCGGGAGGTGATATCCAGTCACGTCCACGCCTGCCACGTCCTGCCAGCTGACTGTCAGCTACCACAAGCGTACCTGACGGTGCACCCTTTTCTGCAAGAGCTTTTACATCCTGGTTAGTAGAGCCTGTTTCTTTATTAAATACAAAATTTTTACCTGCCCATTTTGTATCAATATAGCTTTCTATTGATACCTGGCTCATCACATCATTTTCTGTAACGTTCTTATCTATAAGCTTATAACCTCTGTTTGTAAGAGCCTCTATACAATAACCGTCCTTTTCCAGCTGCTTTATGGCTTTCCACACTGCAGTACGTGATACACCATAATACTCACAAAGCTCCTGGCCACTTATATAATCCTCAGTCTCTCTTAATTTTTTTAGTATCTCTTCTTTTTTCATTATGCTCCAAGAGTTGCTGCTATTACTGCCTTAATAGCATGCATACGATTTTCTGCCTCATCAAATACAAGTGATTTTTCAGATTCAAATACTTCATCCGTTACTTCAAGCTCAGTGAAGTTATATTTCTCTCCCTGCTCTTTACCAATCTTTGTCTTAAGATCATGGAATGCCGGTAAGCAGTGAAGGAATATTGACTGTTCTCCTGCATTATCCATAACAGCCTTTGTCACCTTATAAGGTGAAAGTGCCTTAATACGTTCTTCCCATATTTCCTCCGGCTCACCCATTGATACCCATACATCTGTATAGATGATGTCTGCTCCCTTTGTACCTGCATCCACATCCTCTGTAAGAGTTATTGTTGCACCTGATGCCTTCGCATATTCCTGGCATTCATCCACCAGTGCCTTCTCAGGAAAATATTCTTTTGCTGTACATGCTGTAAAATCAAGACCGAGCTTTGCACATGCAATCATAAGTGAATTACCCATGTTGTAACGGGCATCACCCATATATGTAAGCTTAAGTCCCTTAAGCTTTCCAAAATGCTCACGTATTGTAAGCATGTCTGCTATCATCTGAGTAGGGTGATATTCATTCGTAAGACCATTCCATACAGGCACTCCTGCATATTTTGCAAGCTCCTCAACTATTTCCTGACCGTATCCTCTGTATTCGATTCCCTCGTACATTCTTCCAAGAACTCTTGCTGTATCAGCAATTGACTCCTTTTTGCCAATCTGTGAACCGGAAGGATCAAGATATGTAGTACCCATTCCAAGATCATGTGCTGCTACCTCAAATGAACAGCGTGTACGTGTACTTGTTTTCTCAAATATAAGAGCAATATTCTTTCCCTTTAAGGTATCATGAAGTATACCCTTCTTTTTCTTATCTTTATATTCCGCAGCAAGGTCAATAAAATATGTTATTTCTTCAGGAGTAAAATCCTTAAGTGTTAAAAAATTACGTCCTTTTAAATTCATCTATTATTCCTCCATCATTATGTGATATGTTTAACAAAGTCAATCATTAAATTTTATTGTACTACAATAGTAAAAAACTAGCAAGAAAAAGAGAAAGAACTATACACCTCAAGATGTATAGTTCTTTTATATTACCAGAATACATGATTACCTATTCTGATACCCTGTTTTTTTGAAGATCTTCTAAAATGTAATGCATCTCCTACATTACAAGCTCCATTTATTGCCTCTGTTGCAGCCTGTATACATGATGGCTTAATATTACCTGTAAGTATAAGTGTCTCCATCTTGCCCTTTGATGCCGGTACAAACTGTCCTGATGCATAAATTACATCTGCAATATTGTTTGGATATCCACCACATCTTACTCTGTTCATAACTACCGAACCTACCGCAAGCTGTCCTTCATAAGGCTCACCACCTGCTTCACACTGAATAAGTGCTCCAAGAATCTGTATATCAGAAGCGGTAGCAAGTACTGCCTCCTTCTGAGCTATTCTGGTAGCCTCTGCCGCTTTTGCCGCTGCTCTTTCCTCTTCTTCTTTTTTAGCTTTATTTTCAGCTTCTATTCTGGCAGCTTCCTCTCTTGCCTCGATAACTGCCATTGACTCTGCTTTATCTATATCAAATTCAACATCAACATACTGTGAAGAAACATAACCTGTAGCCCCTTCATAGCTTACACATACCCACTCGCCTTCCTCTTCAACAGCCTCAACAGCCTCACCATTTGCAAGAAGACCAATTACCTTTGCTTCCTTATCCGCTTCTGCGCGTACTCTTAAGGTCTCTGTTTTTGAATATGCTGTAAGTACACCAACTTCTTTTGCTACCTTCTCAGCTTCTTCACCAAAATATAAATATTTATTCCTTACCCATCCGGTTACATCTCCGGATTTTATCTTGGACCATTCTCCATTTCTCTCTATAATATCTCCACCACAGTCTTTATAAAGCATTCCAAGCTTTTGAGCATCCTGATTTGGAGTTTCTCTGATATTAACATACTCATTAACCTTTGCCATTACAAGTGTTGATGTTTCCTGCTTCTGCTCCTGATTTACCAATTCATCCGTTGGGAGTGTTCTGCTCTTTGCAAGCGCAATAAGCTTTTCATCCTCCATGGAAATATCAGCATCTAATATAACTGCAACTCCTGCGGTCATCTTATCTGAATCCATCATGTTCGATGTGGTATTAAGTTCACTCAGATTCATCTCAATATTGTTCTCATTTACAATATTGACACTGTTCTCAGCTGCATATATGTCACGTATATGGAATGACGAAACCAAAGTTACAGCCGCTGTAAGAAACAGAAGTAATTTCCACTGTTTACAATTTGTCATCATTAATTTAACCTCTTTCTGCGAATAAAATCACCAAATGTTATAATTTAATAACTATGTTTTACGATTCCTTACATTTTTAATAACAATTATTACATATTTGTTAAATTTTATTACGTTAGCTATAATAACAAAGAGTCCCCTAATTGTCAAGTTAGAGGACTCTTTTCCATGCACTATTTTTCGACTATATGTTTGTTTTTTGTCATTATTATTATCCTTTAATACTATTTTAGTGGTCACTTTTTGTAAAAAACAGCTATATTTTGTAGAAAACTTTTTGCAAATGCATCATATTTCACAAAATTCCAATAACATATGTAATTTAATATTCTAAACATTTGTTTGTTATTGCTTAAAAGGGCTATATTAACTCCTGACTTTATGCTTTACGTCTTTGACGCGCTGCCTCATACATAAGAACAGTGGTAGCCACTGCTGCATTTAATGACTCTACCTGACCAAGCATAGGAATCTTAATATATCCTGATGCCAGGTCTGCTGTTTCTCGCTTTAAGCCATTACCCTCATTTCCAATAAGAAATGCCGTCGGTTTTGTATAATCAGCCTTGTCATAATCAACACTTTCATCCAAATGAGCAGCATAGACAGAAATATTACTTTCCTTTAACAATCTGATACTTTCATGAATGTCATCAACTATGACAAAAGGCACTCTGTAAACAGAGCCCATAGTCGAACGTATTACCTTGGGATTAAATATATCCGCTGTCTGTTTTGTCATAATGACTCCACTTATACCTGCTCCCTCTCCGGCTCTTAATATTGTTCCCAGATTTCCGGGATCCTGCAAGTCCTCAAGAACAATAAACAATGCATTATCCTGCTTTAATGACTCTTTTATAATATTATCAAGCAAATATTGTGGCTGCTTGAGCACGCTCAAAATCCCCTGCGGTGTCATTGTATCAGAAATCTTTGAAAATACTTCATCAGAAACAACCTCAAAGCCTCTATAATTTAATCTTTCAATAAGTAACTCATCTGCACTGTCTGACTTTGCCCTTCCGTCCTTATCTAGTCCCCTTTTATCAAGAAAACTCTCCGATACATACACCTCTGATATCCACTTTAGAGGTGCTTCCATAAACATTTTTATACCTTCTACAATAAATACCTTTTCTTCTCTCCTTGCCTTGGCTTTATTTCCAAGAGTAACAAGTCTTTTTACTTTATTATTAGATGTACTTGTAATCATATTTTCATTTCTCCACAAAAATAGTGCATGCTTTAGCATGCACTATTTTATTTGAACATTAATCGTACTCTCATAATCCTAATCTTATAAATATTTCTTTAAATCGTCAACCTTGTCAAGCTTCTCCCATGGAAGGTCAAGATCATTACGTCCAAAGTGTCCATAAGCAGCTGTCTGCTTGTAGATAGGACGGCGAAGGTCAAGCATCTTAATGATTCCTGCCGGACGAAGGTCAAAGTTCTCACGAACTATTTCAACAAGCTTCTCACTTGAAAGCTTTCCTGTACCAAATGTATCAACGTTGATAGAGGTAGGCTGAGCAACACCGATAGCGTATGAAAGCTGAATCTCACACTTATCAGCAAGTCCTGCTGCAACAAGGTTCTTTGCTACATATCTTGCAGCATAAGCACCACTTCTGTCTACCTTTGTACAGTCTTTACCAGAGAAAGCTCCACCGCCGTGACGAGCATATCCACCATAAGTATCAACAATAATCTTACGTCCTGTAAGTCCTGCATCACCGTGTGGTCCACCGATTACAAAACGTCCTGTTGGATTGATAAAGAACTTTGTATTTTCATCAATAAGTTCCTGTGGAAGGATAACATCAAATACATGCTTTCTGATATCTGCATGAATCTGCTCCTGTGTAACATCATCATCATGCTGTGTAGATAATACAACTGCCTCAAGTCTCTTTGGCTTTCCATTCTCATCATACTCAACTGAAACCTGAGTCTTTCCGTCCGGTCTTAAATATTTAAGAGTTCCGTCTTTACGAATCTTTGTAAGCTGTAAGGCAAGCTTGTGAGCAAGTGAAATTGGATAAGGCATGTACTCTTCTGTTTCGTTTGTAGCATAACCAAACATCATACCCTGATCACCGGCACCAATTGCCTCGATCTCTTCATCGCTCATCTTGTTTTCTTTTGCTTCTAATGCTTTATCAACTCCCATTGCAATATCGCTTGACTGCTCATCAATTGCTGTGAGAACTGCACATGTATTTCCATCAAAACCATACTCAGATTTGTTATAACCAATCTCTTTTACAGTATCACGTACTATTTTTGCAATATCAACATATGCATTTGTAGTGATTTCACCTGTAACAAGTACAAAACCTGTACATGTAGCTGTTTCACAAGCTACACGGCTCATTGGATCCTGTGCCATTAAAGCGTCAAGAATTGCGTCTGAAATGGCATCGCAGACTTTGTCAGGATGTCCTTCTGTAACTGACTCTGAAGTAAATAATAATTTCTCCATTAAATTTTCCTCCTTGGCGTTATTTATTATAACTATCTTTCATTATAGTATACAATTTGACTTTTTGCATCTATTTTTTTAGTTACCTGTAATTAACCTATCTTAAGCTTGAATTTCATCAGTTCTCTTTCTGATTCAACCTTTTCAATATGAGCCCCAAGTCCTCTTAGCTTGACATCAAAATCTTCATAGCCTCGCTCAATGTACTTAATATCATCTACTGTACTAAATCCCTCTGCTGTAAGACATGCAAGCACAAGGGCAGCTCCGGCTCTTAAATCAGGAGCAGTAAGATCTGCACTTGTAAGTTTGTCAACACCTTCAATAATGGCAGTGTTGCCTTCAACTTTTATATTTGAACCCATTTTGGCAAGCTCATCAACATATTTAAAACGATTGTCAAAAATACTCTCAGTAACAATGCTTGTACCATTTGCAAGTGCTAAGGTAACTGAGATCTGTGGCTGCATATCCGTTGGAAATCCGGGATATGGCAGAGTTTTTACATGAGTACATTCAGGACGTCTCGATGCAACTACTCTTACGGCATCATCTGATTCTTCAATCTGACAGCCCATCTCTATAAGCTTTGCAGTTGTTGACTCAAGGTGCTTTGGAATAACATTCTTTACAGTAACGTCACCTCTTGTAATAGCAGCCCCAAACATAAATGTTCCTGCCTCTATCTGATCAGGGATAATAGAATATTCCGAACCGTTAAGTCTCTTAACACCTGTAATTCTAATCACATCTGTACCGGCACCCTTGATGTTTGCTCCCATTGAATTGAGGAAGTTTGCAACATCAACAACATGTGGCTCCTTAGCTGCATTCTCGATCACTGTCTTACCTTCTGCAAGGGCAGATGCAAGCATGATATTTATGGTAGCACCTACTGAAACTGTATCCATATAAATATGTGCTCCCTTAAGCTCTTTTGCATCAGCTATGATAAGTCCGTGTTCAATCTTTACAGTAGCACCAAGTGCCTTAAATCCTTTTATATGTAAATCTATCTTTCGGCTTCCGATATTGCAGCCTCCCGGAAGAGCCACCTCTGCATGCTTATACTTTCCAAGAAGCGCTCCCAAAAGATAGTAAGATGCTCTTATTTTCTTTATATATTCATTTTCAATAACAAGACCTGAAATCATTGAAGCATTTATCTTAACAGTATGTCTGTCTGTACGCTGTACTACAACACCTATGCTTTCCATTGCCTGAAGAAGTACATTTATATCTCTTACATCAGGAAGATTATCAACTATATTCATATCATCTGTCATAATTGCTGCTGCCAAAACCCCTAATGCCGCATTCTTGGCACCACCGATTTCTACTTCACCAACCAGAGGATTGCCCCCCTTAATTGCGTACTGTTCCATCGCTCACCTCATAAATTGTTCTAAAAATACCCTATAAATATAATCTAAATTAACGATTATTTTCCAAACTAAGCTTTTTCGATTATAACCCTTTTTTAAATATTTGTAAACGTAAAGTATAATAGACTTTTTTATGTAATTTTTCAAGATTTTAGTATATTTTATCCTAAAAAAGTACTTTTACAGAATAAAATTGCACAAAATAAGCTGTCTGCATTCCTATGCGCTAAACGCTCGTATGAGCCTCTAAGCATAAAAGACATTTTAACAATCTTATTTTGTGCAATTTATCGTCTTATTTTTATTCTATTATAAAGACTCGGTTTTTCATTCTGAAAACACATCTCAAAATGGTAGTCAAAAACAGTTACTTTAATTCAAATATTTTAATGGATTAACTGCTGTGCCGCCAATCCTTATCTCAAAATGAAGATGCGGACCTGTACTTCGTCCGGTGTTTCCACTTAGGGCAATCTTTTGTCCCTGTGATACCTTCTGTCCCGGTGAGACAAGTACCTTGCTGAGATGACCATATCTGGTCTGTCTTCCATCCTCATGATTGATAAATACTGCATATCCATATCCGCTCGACCAGCCTGCCTGAACTACCGTTCCGGCATTTGAGGCAACTACCTTTGTTCCAATCGGTACCGCCCAGTCTATACCCTTATGATAGGTCGAAGCTCCTTTTGTAGGTGCACTTCTTGCGCCAAATCCTGAGCTCTGTCTTCCCCCTGATATAGGCCTGATATATGTAGGAGGAGTTTTGGTACCACGCTCAACAATCTTTGGAACTGCCTCAGCATATATCTCCTCTTTAACTATCTCAACACCTGTTTTTTCACCATTTTTATACTCAATTATTGCTGCGACCCTTCTACGTCCTGCTGATGGCTCCTGTATTGTCACAGTTTGATTTGTATACCAGTTGTCATTTGGAATATACTGTACCTCAGCCTCATAATCTTCATTATATACGTCCTGTGTTCTCCAAATGACTGACAAATCAGGTTCCGGAACAGTGATTACCAATTCCTGGTCTATGCGAATCATAGTGTTTTCGTCTTCAAGAGCATCATTTATTGCTATAAGCTCCTCCATTGGAATATTGTTGTCTATACATATCTGTGAAAGAGTATCACCCTTTACCACCTTATATATTACCTGTGTCTCCTGCTCCTTTGTAACACGGTCTATGGCTTCCTGCAAAGGTGTAAGATTGTCCTCCATAAGATATGTTTCCACTACCTCTATCTTGTCACCATATTTGATATCCATAAGCCCCAGTTCATAGTCTTCAAATGATTTGTCTGATACCGGCTCTACCTGCAAAAACATTTCATTGATGTCTTTTTCAAAGCCTGCGCTTTGAACCCTGTATTTCTCTTCCTGCTGCTTTTTTTCTTCTTTTGAAATAATCTTTGCCTCAAATACATTTACTTCACGCTCATTGTCGAGGCAAAGCTCGACATCAAAAGCATCATTTGTATCATAAGGAGCAATAGACTGTTCCAGCAGTTCATTCACTTCTTCATATGAAGAAAGATTTACTGACGTCTCATTTATCTTTACAGTGTATGCCTTTTTAAGCTTATCGACTGTATTGGCTTTCATTACTTCCACAATCTTATTTATGGCATCGTTATCATTTATCACTTTGCCAAACAAAACACTGCTTCCTTTAATATCAACATCTATATCCATCAGTACAAGGTCTTCATTTTTCTGCTCTTTTGCTACCTTTATTCGAGCTTTAGTCATAAGCATTTCTGCTTTTTCCCTGCTTGACACATTTCCGATTTCAGTTCCGTTTATTGTTATATTAAAATAATTTTCATCATTTTTTTCAAGTTTTTTATATGAAGGAAATAAAAGTGCACATATAGCCAGTGCTATGATTCCGGCTTCCAGAAATGACAGTCTGAACCTTCTTAAATAATGTCTCCTTTTTATTTCTTTTTTACTCATCACGTACCCCATTATCTGTTTCGTAATACATATATCGTTATAAAAATACATATTATTTTATCAAGGTTTGTGATTATTGTAAAGGGTACGTTTATGCACTAGCAAACACCAGTCATCTCATAAGCCGCAAAAATATTCATGACTAAAGGTCTTGAGCTATTATTACAGTATTTGTGCCAGCTTCCGGCATCAATCTTGATTGCATGGTCTGCCCCCACCTCATAGGTGCCATTTTCTGTCACGAGTGTGAGTACTCCCTGCAAAACCATTATATAAAGTCCTGTGTCAGAAATAAATTTATCACAGCTTTCACCCGGCTCTATCTGGGTTTCATACATTTCAAATCTGTGATGTCTGTCATAAGGAAAGATAGAACGCACCTGATAAGAACCTTCCTCAGATTTATATATAGGCAGTTTTTGATTATCAATTATCTCGACATTTTCTGTCTTAGGATATATAAGATCCTCAAATGAAACCTTTATACCATCTACTATCTTTGCAATGGTTGCGACTGTAGGATTTGACTCTCCTCTTTCTATCTGTCCAAGCATACTTTTGCTTACACCTGTCTTTTCAGAAAGCATGTCCAGACTCATATTCTTTGATTTTCTTATTCTCTTTAAATTTACTGCTATATTTTTATCCAACTGATTCATTAATTACCCTCTCTTCCATATAAAACAAAAAGCACCAGAAATCCGTCTTTACCTCTAAAGACTTTTTTCTGATGCTACATCTTCGTAACAAATCTAAACAATATTCTCTATATGCTATATAATACAATTCTTTCGTTATAGCGTCAATACCTATTTGGATATTTTCAGTTATTTTTTTACACTGTAACCAAATTTACCAAGCTTTTCACCCATGTCATAGTATTCACCATGGCTGTAAACAATAGGTTTGGCATTTGATAAATGGAAAGTTCCTTTTTCATCCATGTATTTATCATCTACTCTTACTGCAACTACCTGTGCAAGGAACATATCATGAGAGCCAAGATTTTCACACTTAACTACACGACATTCAATATTTACAGGACTCTCTGCTATAGAAGGGGCTTTTACTTCAAGTGATGGCAACGGTGTGAGCTTCATTTCCTTAAATTTATCCAAATCTCTTCCGCTTCTGACACCACAAAAATCAGTTGCATATGCCAGTTCTTTGGTTGTGAGATTTATTACAAACTCACCTGTTTCCTTAATAATATGATGAGAATATCTCTCTGGTCTGACCGAAATGCTTACCATTGGGGGATTGGTACATACCGTACCTGCCCATGCAACAGTAATAATATTAGGTTTTCCCTCTTTATCAGCTACACTCACCATTACTACAGGGAGTGGATAAAGCATATTTCCCGGCTTAAATGTTATTTTTGACATAAAATAACCTGACCTTTCATTTACTTAATAATATGTAAGGCTGTAAGAACCCATAATATCAGGCTTGCCAAAGATGCAAGGGTTGAAATAATGCTGAATATCATAACTCTGTTAACTATAGACATTATCTGACCATTACCCTCATGCATTCCTTCTGTAAGTGTCTTTAACTCATCCACTACAACAGCCTGAACATTTCTATATACTTTTACATTCTCCTTATGAACAAAATCATCTGACTGCTGAAATTTTTGATCTAACAGTTCTGTTATCGCATTAATGTCCTTCTCAGCCCTTACCTGATCTTCTTTTTCTCTCTGAAGGCGAGCCTCTTCTCTATCCTGCATTTCCTGCTCACGATTTCTTACCTGCTCTTCTGTAATATCCTTAAGCGCTGTGATAAGGGCAAGCTCCTCTTCCTTAATTCCCTGTATCTTCTCAGCATTATCACCGATAGTAGTGTCTATCTTTTCAGAAAGTTCAGAATTTTTGTAATTCAGCTTACGCATTTCCTGTAATATTTTTTCGTACTCTGATACCTGCAGCTTGAGCTTTTCATACTCTGCAGTTTCTGCCTCAGAATTTGCCTTGATAATATCCTGTGCACTGAATTTCTGTGCAAGCTTATCTATAAAGTTATCCATAAATCCTCCAATGATCATGTTTTCTCATAAGTACATGCATATGTAAAATTAAAAAACACTATTTTTTCCCTTATATGTGAATAATTACATTTTATCATTAATCATAACTATTAACAACTGCTATTCTAAGAAGTATTTTCGTTAGTTACTGCATACAATATGAGCCATTAGATTTTTGCGCGTGATTAGAATATGTGTTTTGTATATTTTGCATAACACATTTTGTCGTATTTATATGAATTTATGCATGTTTACATATTAATCATATTTTGTTCATATTTTGTTCATAATCTAATGGTAGTATTTACTCATGTCAAGGACAACATCGTAATGTTTTTCATTACACATAGATAAATTTTTTCATAATAGCCTCGGTGCAGCAATGTACCGAGGCACTCCTCATTTTAGGACCTTTTTTATGTGACTGTTTTTACATATTCTTTTGCGATATCTGTTGCACCTCTTCATTCAGAGAAAGCATCTTGGCATCAAGGTCTGATACCATCTGTGCACAATCATAAAGCTCTTTTTTAATGTGTTCAGGCACATTTGTTTCAAATTTGTAATTAATCTTATGTTCAAGACTTGCCCAGAAGTCCATTGCAACTGTTCGTATCTGAATCTCAACCTTTGCATCAACTGTTTTATCTGAAAGATAAATGGGAATTGACACGATCATGTGATAACTCTTATAGCCACTTGATTTAGGAGATTTTATATAATCCTTTACTGATAAAACATTGATATCCGACTGATTTTCTATCATCTCAGCGATTCTGTAAATGTCTGTTGTAAATGAACATATAACCCTTATTCCCGCTATATCATTTACATGTCTTATCATATTATCTATGGTAGATTCATATCCGTTTTTCTTTAGTTTACAAACGATACTCTCTGATGTTTTTATTCTTGACTTAATATGTTCGATTGGATTATAGCTATGTACATGCTGAAATTCATCATTCAGTATTTCAAGCTTTGTACTTATCTGTTTAAGTGCTGAACTATATATTAAAATGACTTCTTTCCACGAATCAACATCAGCATCATTGACCTTACGATATTCCATTTAAAAATCTCACCTCTTTTATTTTATGTACGCTCAGAATAAATTATATTCACGACCAATAAATTTTATGCTATACTATCTCTCAAAATAATAAAATGTAAAAAGGCATGGTGATTTATATGTTTCGTTTATGGGCACGCACATGGAAGGATAACCATATGCTGCAGGACACTGTGATTTGTGATGACACTGACGACACACGCACACACAAGGTTTTTAATGCACTGGAAGCTGTGTGCTATGAGTTTGACCTTGGAAAACCAATATGGCTGGATTCCAATATTAGAGATTTTCGTCTGCATGACAAAACAAGATTTGGTCAGGACTGCTTTATTGAGGCACTGGATTTTGACTATCTTGAGATTCAGGTGATAGAAGAGGATTAATTATTTTCTATCACCTGATATATTTACAATATTTTTTCTAATGATATATATTGGGGTGTAAGCCCCATTTTTTCATAGAATTTCATTGCCGAAGGATTACAGTTCCAAACATGGAGAGTAACATTATAGCATCCTGCTTTCTTTACTTCTTCAAGTACATAATTGTAAAGTCCTTCACCTATATGTCTGCCTCTTACCGCTTCATCCACGCATAAATCATCTATATAAAAGCTTTTATGCTCTACAAGGCAGGTATTATCCTTTGATACTCTTCCATATGCTCCAAATAAATATGCCAAAACTACATCATTTTCATCAGTAGAAACATACACAGGGGTATCCTCATCATTTATAATATCCCTGACTTCCGATTCCTTATACTTTATCCCTCCCGGTGTAAACAAATCCGGTCTGCCACTGGAATGAACCCTGTGTACCTGTCTTAACAGCTCCATTATTCTATCTATATCTTTTTCTTCTGCTCTTCTTAACATTCTTTTTGGCTCCCCTTAAACGTTTTTATGTATTCCAATTTTCTTATTTGAATTTTCTTATTTCAATTTCCTTATTTCAATTTTTTTAATTTATTTGTATCTGCAATAACAATAAGCTTCATATCACAGCTTAAAGGCTTCTCCGGGTCGATATTTGTGTAAAGCTCTTCACCATTTATTATCGCAACTATGTTTATGGAATATTTTTTTCTAAGATTAAGCTCTATTATGGTTTTTCCTTCCCATTCAGGCTTTACATCGAGTTCCACCATGGAAACCCCTTTTGACAAATCCATGATATCAACAAAGCCTGAGCTTATAAGATTCCTGGCAAGACGTATACCTGACTCACTTTCAGGAATAACAACCCTGTCTGCACCCACCTTTTGTAATATTCTGCACTCCATTTCTGTAGAACATTTTGTTATTACAGTCTCAACTCCGATTTCCTTACAGAGCATAGTTGCCATTATGCTTGCCTCAAGGCTGCCTGCCATCGCTATAACAACAACATCAACATTGGATATTCCAAGCTGTTTTATAACATCAGCCTCTGTGACATCCGCACATTTACAATACGGAATAACCAGACTTGCATCATTAACAATATCTTCATTTATATCAACTGCAATTACTTCAATTCCATTTTCAACAAGCTCTTTTGCAACAGCAAATCCATATCTGCCAAGTCCAAATACAGCATATGTCTTATTTAAACCCATATTAATCTCATCCTTTCATTATCCAATGCTTATGATTTCAGTTGGATTCTTAATAATATTATTTTTTAATCTTCTTGTGTTAAGCGCAATAACAAGCGAAATAGGACCTACCCTTCCAAGATACATTGTTATTATTATGATTATCTTTCCCCAAAGGTTTAAAGATGAAGTCAGATTTTTTGAAAGTCCTACTGTCGCAGTAGCACTTACAGTTTCATACATTATATTTAAAATATCCGTTTCAGTGACTGCTGCCAGAAATACTGTAGAAAAAAACATTATGATAAATGACATACATACAACCGCAACCGCCTTACTGACTGCCTGTTTTGATATAGTTCTGTTAAATAAAGACACGTCCTCCTTGCCTTTTATGGTACAAAATGCAGACACTACAAGTACCGCAATAGTAACTGTCTTTACACCACCGGCTGTTCCCACAGGTGAACCTCCTATAAACATAAGGAGCATTGCTACAACAGAAGTAGCATTTGTGAGATTTTCCTGTGGAAGGGTTGCAAAACCTGCAGTTCGCGTAGTCACAGACTGAAATACACTTGCCTGTATCTTTTCAAATAAAGAAAAATCCTTCATGGTAAGCGGATTATTATATTCGAATACAAAAGTAGCTACAGCACCTGTAAATATAAGAATAAAAGTTACCCAAAGAGCAATCTTACTGTGTAATGTAAGCCCTCTAAAACATTTAAGCTTCTTGCTTTTTCTGTTTTTTAAGCAGTTAAGCATATCCCACCATACAATGTATCCGATGCCGCTGACAAAAATAAGCAGACATGTAACTATATTGACAAGAGGATTTTTTACATAGTCACACAGACTGTTTTCAGCAATAATGTCTATCCCTGCATTGCAAAAGCAGGATACAGAATTAAATATCGATATCCATATCCCTCTTGGTCCAAAATCCGGCACAAATACTATCATATATAATATTGCACCTATACCTTCTACAATAAAAGTACCAATGAGCACCTTTTTGATAAAGGTCACCATACCCGACAAAGTATTTAGATTGAAGGCATCCTGAATAAGTATTCTCTCACCTATGCCTATTTTTTTGTGAAGTCCTATCATCACACCAGCCAGTATTGTTATTATTCCAAGCCCACCCATCTGAATAAGAATCAAAATAACAATCTGCCCAAAAATACTCCATGTAGATACCGTCGGCATAGTCACCAGTCCTGTCACGCATACAGAAGTAGTTGCCATAAACAATGCATCAATATATGGAACCGCTCTTCCATCTGCAGAGCTTACCGGGAGTGAAAGAAGAACGCTTCCAACCAGTATAGCTAGTAAAAAACTCAACATTATCTTTTGGGTTGTAGACAACCTTATTCGAAATCTTTTACCTGAATTTTTGTATAAGTCTTTCTGTGAATCCTTTTTAATCTTCCGTTCCACACCAGTTATCCTTCCTGTATAATAAATTATTTCATACCCTTTGACTTTTTAATGTACTCTCGGAATCTTTTAAACAGATTCCGAGAGTACATTTTATTATATCACACCTTGAGAATACAAACTATGAATTTTTCCAATTTTTATAATTTATGTAAAGTATAATAAAATCAACCCCCAGAAAACTGTACACTAAAAAATACTCAAAACTGGGCTTTGATATAATGTCAGTTTTATATTATAACATTAACCATAACATATATGTTTTAACACCTTAACTTTACAAAAACAGATTAAACTGGAGGAAATATAATATTATGAGCAATAATCGTTATGAACTTAATAAAGAACTGGCACAGATGTTAAAGGGCGGAGTAATAATGGACGTTACTACTCCTGAGCAGGCAAGAATCGCAGAAGCAGCAGGCGCATGTGCTGTTATGGCACTTGAAAGAATACCTGCAGATATACGTGCAGCCGGCGGAGTTTCAAGAATGAGTGACCCTAAAATGATAAAGGGTATACAGGAGGCTGTAAGCATTCCTGTTATGGCAAAATGCAGAATCGGACATTTTGCAGAAGCACAGATTCTTCAGGCAATTGAGATAGACTATATTGATGAAAGTGAAGTTCTTTCTCCTGCTGATGACAAATACCATATTGATAAAAGAGAATTTGACGTGCCATTCGTATGTGGCGCAAAGGATTTAGGCGAAGCTCTCAGAAGAATAAATGAGGGCGCAAGCATGATAAGAACAAAGGGCGAACCTGGTACAGGTGACATTGTTCAGGCAGTAAGACATATGAGAATGATGAACAGTGAAATCAGAAAAATACAGTCAATGAGCAAGGATGAGCTTTACAATGAAGCTAAAGAGCTTCAGGTGCCTTATGACCTTGTAGAATATGTTCATAACAACGGAAGACTTCCTGTTGTAAACTTTGCAGCCGGCGGTGTTGCAACTCCTGCTGATGCAGCACTTATGATGCAGCTTGGTGCAGAGGGTGTCTTTGTAGGTTCCGGTATATTTAAGTCAGGAGACCCTGTTAAGAGAGCATCTGCCATAGTAAAAGCAGTTACAAACTTTAAAGACAGCAAAATGCTTGCCGAATTGTCAGAGGATCTTGGAGAGGCAATGGTCGGCATAAACGAAAATGAGATAAATCTTCTTATGGCTGAACGCGGTAAATAAATCGAATAGAAAAGCATATAATTTAAGACTAACGAACAGGACGAATGATTATATATGAAAATAGGTGTACTTGCCCTGCAGGGGGCTTTTATAGAACATGAAAAAATGCTTGCCCAGTGCGGTGCAGAAGCATTTGAGATCAGACAGTTGCAGGATTTTCAGACTTCCTTTGATGGACTTATCCTGCCGGGCGGTGAGAGCACTACAATGGGTAAACTGCTCAATGAATTATCACTTATGGAGCCAATACGTGAAAGCATAAAGAGCGGAGTGCCTGTTATGGGCACCTGTGCAGGAATGATATTGCTTGCAGAGCATATATTCAATGATGACACTGTTCATCTTGGCACCATGGGAATAACAGTACGACGCAATGCTTATGGAAGACAGCTTGGAAGCTTTCATACAAATGCATATATGAAAGGCATTGGAAATGTTCCTATGACTTTTATACGTGCACCATATATCGAAAGTCTTACAACTGCCAATGCCATAGCAACAGTTGATGGACATATTGTAGCAGCGCAGGAGGGAAAACAGCTTGCACTTGCATTTCATCCTGAGCTTGACAGTTCACTTGCTATACATGAATATTTCTTAAAATTATAAAATAACGGATATCGCACAGCGATATCCGTTATTTTATTCTAATCACCATATTATACATTTTTTACATACAAAAAGACTATAGGATTTTCCTCTGAATAATCATCTGCCAGTACTATCTCAAGCATTGCCCTTTTAAATACATCTCCATCTTTTCTTCTGTAATATATGCAGAAATACTTATTTCCATCAGCAAAATATTCCATCAGATTGTCATTCGACATGCTGCTTAAAAAGCTTTCTCTGTCCTCCTCATGGATCAGACCCATATTAGCAAATTCTGTGACCCAGCGTGAAAAACTGCCATTAATCCTTCTCTCCAATGGCATTTCTTCCTCATCCAATTTTATAACAAAATATTTATTTTCTATGATATTGAGTTTAACTATCTTGATATATAATGTATATAATCTCTTAAATGCCTCATTATTTCCACGTCTGTCCACACCCTTATGTGCATAATATCTGGCTTTACTCTGATACATTTTCTGGTCAGCTATCTTTGATATCTCCAGTATTCCCATATTGGGAAATTCTGATATTGACACACTTCCATAAGATATTGACAGTTCGCTGACTTTGTTACCTGTCCATCTCATTAAGGAATTATCAAACTCCTCCAAAATATTTTTTAGATGTGACTCATCTGCAAACATGATCACAACGAACTCATCGCCACCTATACGATATATTCTGCCATAATTGTCAAAGCACTGCTTCATACACTGAGCCGCACCTACTATAAGCTCATCGCCTGCCTCATGACCAAGATTATCATTTGCGCTCTTAAGTCCGTTTACATCCATTGATATATAAACAAAATCCTTATTGTCTATTTTTCCTATGTAGTCCCTTATATTCTCTTCATAAGCCCTTCGGTTATATAGACCTGTAAGTGCGTCTATATATGCATCTGCAGTAAGCTTTTCTGTTATCTCTTTCATGATAATTTTGTTTCTTACCTCGTCATCAACATTATAAACACCAATTATAAGCTTACTCTTATCTCTGCTTTCCAGTGACCACACAAACTTGTATTCATAATAATGTGGAATTCCCTCCCACAAAATTCTGGTGATGAGAACAAATTCATTCTTATCTGAAAGTTCTCTTCTTATTGCATCTTTATTTAAACATTCTATAAATTTATCTTTGTCCTCTTCGACCACATTTTTGGTTACAACATTAATCATATAGTCAAAGAAATTTTCACCCGGGTGCTTTTCTTCAACAAGGCTGTTACTGTCTATATCATTTTTGTAAATATCATAACCACCTGTTTCCATATCCACATAATATATAGACATGAAGTCACCTGCAAGTCCATGAATTATAGAAGCCTGTTTTCGACTTATTGAGCCAAACTTTTCCTCCATGAACCGCTCTCTCTGAGAGGTAACATTATATGAATAAATAACCACTGCCGAAAACGCAAAGCCAAGTGAATACATAGCCATATCCAAAAATATGTACTGAAAAATCGAAAAAATAAACGGAACAATCGAAAAGATAATGGCATTTTTATAAAGTCTTTTATCCTCATGGCTTATCACTACTTTTACAAAACCATATACCGTCAAAACTATGTAGTAGGAAAACTGAAGTATATATAATATCTTTCTTGCAGGTCCTGTAGTGTAATTTCCCATCACATCTACATCAAATGCAGCTTTCGTAAAGGCATTAGAAGCAATTGCTGCTATCTGAAGTATAAGAAGAAGCTTTCGTGCCAAATTCAGCTTATTTTTGGTATTCAGTCCCATGAAATGTATAAGATATCCCACCCATACATAAGCCGATACCGCTGCAAATGAATGGTATAAATATCCTATACAGATAAATCCTATTTGAGAAATTATGATTTCTTTGGAAAAAAAAGCTCCCCAACCGGCGTCTACAATATTAAATGCAGCAAAAAATACAAGCATGTCGCAAAAAGGCATATCTATTGTCTCTTTATATCTGGTTGACTGTACTCTCTCCAATATTGAAATATTTAAAAACATACATATAATCGCTGTCAATAAATAAATTATTCCAACATTCATCTGTTTTCCCCCAATGAAATAATATGTATTTTCGGAATATTTTCCCCATTTTTAATCTGATTTTTTCAAATTGTATCGCAATTATAATAATTATATCACATTTTCAAACTATTTTGAAATATATATTTACATATATTTTGCAAAAAAATTAAATATTCTACAATAATAGTCCCTTAAATCATTATCCAATGACAGGAATATCTCATGCTTTGCCTTGGGATAACATATCTTCTCCACATATTCTGTCTCATTTGCAAAATTTTCATCAAAAATATTCACAGATACTACCCCTTTCTCTTTGTACAACAAATTACAACTTGATCCATTTCCCTTTTATAAGACGATATGCACAGAGTGCTGATTTTACTGCCCAGTCCGCTTTAAGTGCACAATATATCACAAAGGCACTGCACCCCCATACAAGACCTGTGAAATATCCCAAAGGTACAGACACTACCCACAAAAATACTATATCCGCTATCATGAGAAATCTGGTGTCTCCGCCTCCTCTTAACACTCCCTTGGTAAGCAGAGACTGCGTTGCCTGAAAAACTACCATAATGGCAACTGCCCACATCAGCTCATAAGCTATACTCCTGGTATCCGGTGTGATATTAAAGCTTTCAATTATAAATGGTGATACTATAAGTATAACAATTGCAGCAAATATTCCAAGACCTATGCTCATCAAAAATAAAGTAATTCCCTGTGAATATGCTTTCTTTTTTTCCCCTGCCCCCAGGGTATTGCCTGTGAGAATACTTGCCGCGCTGGAAACTCCCTGATTAAACACCGTAGACATTCTCACAACCTGCGATATGATTGCATTGGCAGCTACAAAGCTTGCTCCGATATGTCCCATAATAACTGCTGTCATACTGTTACCCAGTCCTAAAAGAGTATCTGATATCAATACCGGTATACAAAAAGTTATGTATGTCTGAACACTGTCCGAGCAGGACATAAACAAATCCTTAACCTTGTATCCGATTTTTTCGTCCTTACAAAAAATGTATATTAACATACATGTCATTTCTATAAGTCGGCATATCAGTGTGCTGAGGGCTGCTCCACTTATCTCCATTCTTGGCATATTCAGATTTCCAAATATGAATACCCAGTTAAAAAATATATTTGCAAAAAACGCCACTATTGCCAATATTAGTGGCACTCTTGTCTCTCGCACTGAACGGAGCACAGCTGTCAGAGTAAGTGTTATACCCATAGGTATAAATGTAAATGCACTTATCTTAAAATACTTCACGCCGTTTGCTATAATATCAGGCTCAGATGAAAAAATATTCATAATATTGTCCGGATATACAAAAGCCAGAATACTAAAAATCGAAGAAATGCAAAGACATACCCTGAGCATTATTGTAACTATTTTTTTAAGAGCTTTTATATCCTTACTTCCCCAATGTCTGGCCGTCATAACAGCAGCTCCATATCCCATACCCATACACATAATCTGAAAAATGTTGATAAAATCATTGGCAAGTGATGAACCGGCAAGCTGATCTTCTCCCATTTTGCCAAGCATCATGGTGTCTGTCATGTTTACACCAATAGTAATCAGGCTCTGAAATATAACCGGAATAGCAATAAGTGCCACAGTCTTATAAAATTGCTTATCCCTTACTATAATAGTCTCCTTATCCATACCTTTATCCCTTCAAAATATCTTTTTTTAATCATACCAAATCATCTTTTTTATGTATAGTCAACTATTGCTCAAAGCCAGGACTAAAAAATGTTTAGTTACTGTAACACTGTTTATTTTAAAATAGAATCTTGTCATTTTTTGGCTTTTAAGTTATTATAATTCTTAGCAAGTATGCATAATTATTAGTGATTATGAATAATTACAATTATGTGTACATTAACACTTGGACAAAATGTCCACAATAAAAGAAAAGAGGTTAATAATATGGAAAAAGTTATTTTGGCATATTCAGGCGGACTTGACACAACTGCTGTTATTCCATGGTTAAAAGAGACTTATGGATACGAAGTTATCTGCTGCTGTATCAACTGTGGCCAGGGCGAAGAACTCGACGGACTTGAGGAGCGTGCACAGCTTTCAGGTGCTTCAAAGCTCTACATTGAAGACGTTGTTGATGATCTTTGCGAAAACTACATCATGCCATGCGTACAGGCAGGTGCAGTTTATGAGCATAAATACCTTATGGGAACAGCTATGGCAAGACCAACCATCGCTGCTAAATTAGTTGAGATTGCACGCAAGGAAAATGCAGTTGCTATATGTCATGGTGCAACAGGTAAAGGAAATGACCAGATTCGTTTCGAGCTTGGTATCAAGGCTTTAGCTCCGGATATCAAGGTCATCGCTCCATGGCGTGATGACAAATGGCAGATGGATTCACGTGAAGCTGAAATAGAATACTGCAAGGCTCATGGTATCGACCTTCCATTTGGAACAGACCAGTCTTACAGCCGTGACAGAAATATCTGGCACATCAGCCACGAGGGACTTGAGCTTGAAAATCCTGCTCTTGCACCAAATTATGACCATATGTTAGTTCTTGGGGTTACTCCTGAAAAGGCTCCTGATGAAGGAGAAGAGCTTACTCTTACTTTTGAAAAGGGTGTTCCAACAGCTCTTAATGGAGAAAAGATGAAGGTTGCTGACATTATACGCGAGCTTAACAAAATTGGTGGAAAGCATGGTGTCGGAATCGTCGATATCGTTGAGAACCGTGTAGTTGGTATGAAGAGCCGTGGTGTATATGAAACTCCTGGCGGAACTATTCTTATGGAAGCTCATCAGCAGCTTGAAGAACTCGTTCTTGACCGTGACACAATCGCTCTCAAATTAGAACTTGGCAGCAAGCTTGCAAGCATTGTATATGAAGGAAAATGGTTTACACCTGTTCGTGAAGCAATCTCAGCTTTCGTAAAAGTAACACAGGAGTATGTAACAGGTGAAGTTAAGCTTCGTCTTTACAAAGGAAATATCATAAAGAATGGTACTACTTCTCCATATTCTCTTTACAGTGAATCACTTGCATCATTCACTACAGGTGATATGTATGACCATCATGATGCAGAAGGCTTCATCACATTATGGGGACTTCCATTAAAGGTTCGTGCAATGAGAATGAACGAATTAAAGAAAAACAATACAAAATAATTTTTACATAAAAGTATTAAATGGCTGTGACAAATGTCACAGCCATTTCTTAATATTTATATTAAACTAATAATTCTTTAATCATATCAGGTGTATAGGTTACACACTCTAACTTTTCAACCTCTATTCTGTACAGAGCATTAGCTGCAATATGCTCTGCTGCCTGCTCTATATCACGTATTCCCGAAGTATCCTTGAATATCTCCATAACTGCGTCCAGGGCTTCATCAGTAATCACAATTTCCTCACTGCGAAGACCGATTCTCTTAAGTACCTTTGGCATGGCAAACTTAGTAAAGATAACTCTCTTTTCTTCAAGGCTGTAATCCGGTAACTCAATAACTGCAAATCTTGACATAAGCGGTGCACTGATGGCATTCTTATCATTTGCTGTTGCAATAGGATATACTCCTGTAGTAGGTATATTACATTCAATATAATTATCGGTAAATCCAAGATTATCCAGCAATGTAAGCAAAACATCAGCAGGATTTCCATTTCCCTTTCCGGAAGATGCCTTGTCAAGCTCATTGATGATAAACAGAAGATTAGAGCTTTCTGCATTTGCAAATGCTTCCATAATAAGTCCGGGTTTTGCATTTGCATATATTCTGGAACTTCCTGTAAGCTGCTCCGGATCATTAATGGAGCTCATTTCAAGAGTCGTCCAGGACATTTTTAATATTCGTGCTACTGCATAAGCTATCTGCGATTTACCTGTTCCGGCAGGACCAATAAGTAAAATACCATAAGCCGGAAGTGTATGTGTACGGTTTATCTGAATAATTGTCTCTATGATACGCTGTTTGACATTGTCAAGCCCGTAAAGCTCTTCGTCTAATATTTTTCTGGCTTCAACAGGGTCTATTGGCTGAAACTCTGTATTTTTCCACTGAATGTTGAGCATGATTGAAAGTGCTCTCTGTGCATGACGTCTTTCTTCAGGTGTCACCTCTGTTGATTTGGCAACTGCAAGATTACGTCTTGCCCACATACGGATATTGTCCGGAAGAGTACTTCCTGCACATGTGATATAATCTGTGATGCTCTGAATGCTTGTAAGCTTCATATCATCAGAATCTTCCATATCATCTATATCAACCACTGCTTCTGATGGCGCATCACTCTGAAATAAGCGTTCTATCATAAACTGCAAAAATCCATTTTCACCGGAAAGCTTTGAGCCTCTCATTGCAACTCCGGTTTCATGTATCTTATAAACCGCATATCCTGTAGCAGTCTTCTGACCTGACAGGCGCACCATGATATGATTCTCTCCAAGCCACTTCATGAGATTTTCAAAACGTGCATCAATCTGCAGGATATTATGTGATGTCTTTTCGTTATTATTTTCATTATCATACAAAAAGGCCGTTCCTTTTAATGGCGAGGTAAACATTCCTGAAGAATGATGTACCAGCTTTCCCATTTCATCATCCAAAATCATAATTGGATGGTCTACATCCGAAAATCTTTCACTGGTATAAATTAATTCATAAGTTTTTTCAGCCTTAACAGCTTCTTTCTTTTCCTGATTAAAATCAAAAACAGGCATAGTGTTACCTCTCATTCGTTCATTAATATTTTTACAAGCCTATAGTATAACATTTTAGTTTGTGATGTCAATTCACAAAAAAGACACCAGAACAAATTCTCTACGGTCTCATTAACTGCAAAAATGATATTCACTGCAATATTCATTATGGCACCACTTGCTCTGATGCAATGTTCTTCTTAAGTGCAGTTTATTTTATTTCATTAATTAGTCATTTGATTCCTCGATTTTACTGTCATATGCCTGCTGATAAAACAGTTCCTGAGAATTGATCCGTTCTTCGTCTTGCACTACGATGCGGTCAAGATATGCTCCTTCTGCATTCAGCATCTTACCCTTTTCGTTGTCTTTCATCATCGTGTCAAACATGTCATGGACGCGCTGTTTGATTTTCTCATCCCAAAGTGGAACAGCAACCTCCACACGACGTATAGTATTTCTGGTCATAAAGTCAGCAGATGCGATATAAATCTTCTCTGCCTCTCCTGTGCCAAAACGATAGATTCTGGAATGCTCCAAAAAACGTCCTACGATGCTGATAATCGTAATGTTCTCCGTATATCCCTTGACGCCGGGTTTCAGGCAGCAAATACCACGCACAATCAGTTCGATTTTTACACCAGCCTGCGATGCCTCGATTAACTTATCAATCAACACCTTGTCTGTCAGGGAATTGATCTTTACACCAATATATCCTTCTTTCCCATTCTTAGCCTTCTCAATTTCCTCATCCATCATGGCAGCGACCTTATTTTGCAGGCATTTTGGTGCTACGAGAAGATGTTGCGTCTGCTCCATGACTTCGCCACGCTGGAGTACAGTAAATACCTTTGCCGCCTCTGCACCAATATCGGGATTTGCTGTTATCAGAGACAAATCGGTATATAATCTGGATGTCTTTTCGTTATAATTTCCGGTTCCAATCTGTGTGATATAAGAGTAGCTATCGGCATTCTTTCTGGTGATAAGGCACAGCTTGGAATGTACCTTATAATCGCCAAGTCCATACAAAATGCGACAGCCTGCATCTTCGAGACGATGTGACATCTCTATGTTATTTGCCTCGTCAAAGCGTGCACGTAACTCAACAAGCACCACAACTTCCTTGCCGTTTTCTGCTGCTTCAACCAGTGCATCGATTACCTTGCTACGCTCTGCCACACGATACAGTGTCATCTTGATAGAGACAACACTCTCGTCCTCTGCTGCCTCCTGAAGCATTTTTATAAATGGTTTCATGCTCTCATACGGATAGGACAAAAGCACATCCTTTTTCTCAATCTGCGCCAGAATGCTTTCTTTATTATTAAGATTCGGGCTAAGCTGTGGACTACGCTTTGGATAGAAAAGCTGTGTCTTTTCCCTCAGATAATTTTGCAGTACAAATACAAAAGATAAATCAAGCGGTGTTTCAACATTGATAATGTGATTCATGCCAATTTCCAAAAACTGAGACAGCTCCTGCTTTGCCTTGTCGTTAATTTTGCGGCTCAGTTCCACCCTAACCGGATTTAAGCGATTTCTCTGCTTAATCATATGTTCCATGATACTACGGTAATCCAGATCCTCATCATACATTTCCGATGCATCGATATCTGCATTTCTTGTCACACGCATAATTGATTTTTCACGTATGGTATACTTCGGATACAGCTTTGGTACGAAGTGGAGAATCAGCTCCTCAGAGAGCATGAAATATCCCGGTCTGGTTGGAATTTCGATCAGACGCTTAAAAACACTGTTCGAGCATGGAACGATTCCGGTCTTTTTCTTGCCCTTTGAACTTGTCAGCAAAACTATGGCAAAAAGCTGCCTGTTTTCCAAAAACGGAAATGGTTGTTGTTTACCGATAATCATTGGTGACAAAAACGGTGCTATATGCGCATCAAAATACTGCTCTAACAGCTTTCCTTCTTCATTTGACAGCTTGTTAAAGTTGATAATGCGAATCCCCTGCGGCTCCAGCTCCCCCATCAGCTGCTCATAGATCCTTGCCTTCTTTTTCTCAAGCACATTGACCTGCTTTAAAATTGCAGAAACCTGCTCTTCACTTGTCATTCCCGTCTTGTTCTCGCGAATGACTTCCTTGGAATTCATCTGCATCATCAGTGTTCCCACACGAACCATGAAAAATTCGTCGAGATTGCTCTGATAAATTGATGCAAATGTCAGACGCTCTGCCAGTGGCACCCGCTCATTTCCAGCTTCATTCAATACCCTTTCATTGAACTGCAGCCATGACAGCTCTCTGTTTGTGTAACATGTTACTTCTCTGTTTTTATCCTTCATATTGATAACCGTTCCTTTCTTGTAACTATGATAGTACTGCAAGTCCACCAACTAGTCCAAATATCACTTCGATTGTATCGTTCATCATTTGTCCTCCTGTGTTATTCCTTTCGAATCCAGTCTGCTGTTACAGCACCTTACTTCCATTTGCCGTCAGCTTGAATTTCGCGTCTAAAAGCTCCGCTGCTCCTCTGCACATCATCATCCTGCCTAGAAAAATATCAAAGTATTCATACATGGTACAAATGCTCTCATCAATCTGCAGATTGAGTGAAATGACCTTTTTGTCTACATTGATTTTCAGTTTCGATTCTGTTACGGCATAGTTGACACGATCATGAATATCAAATGTAGATTTATCCTTTACCCGTACACGATTTCTTCTCACATCCGTCTTATCTGCAATGATAAGTGCAGCAGAGATGATGTCCTTTGCTCCGCCTGTTGATTCATCATGATTGCCTATTGCCGAAATGATTTGTATTCTTTCTTTGACCGTTAAATCCGTATTCTTCAAGATTTCATTAGCAAGAATCGCTCCATACTCAGCATGATTCTTCCTATTTACAGCATTTCCAATATCATGCATATAACCTGCAATCTTGGCAAGCTCCTGCTCCTGCTCAGAATAACCAAACTTCTTTAGGACAAACGCTGCACGCTGTGCCACCATCACACAATGGGTTTCAGAATGGTCTGTATATCCAAGCACCCCTAAATCCTGATTTCCTTTACGAATTAATTCTTTCACTTCTTCATTATTTTTAATATCACTGTAATTCAATCTGCTTACTCCTCTATAATCTTTTTATTGCATCCATGGCAAGCTCCGAACGCTCGCACTCCTCAGACAGAAGTGTAAGCTGCCAGCATAAGGGGCTTCCCTTCATATATTTTGCTGCATAACTCAAGCCATTTGTTTTTTCATCAAGAAATGGCTTGTCAATCTGATTCGGATCTCCAATCAATACAATTTTTGTATTTTTTCCCGCTCTTGTAATGATCCCTTTTACCTGATTAGGTGTCATGTTTTGCGCCTCATCAATAATCAGATAAGTCTGTTCAATGGAACGTCCACGTATATAATTGAGTGCCTCTGTCTGAATAATACCGCGTTCAAAAACTTCTGTAATTTTATCAGAAAGTGCTTCCTCATCCTTATAGCGTTCCTCATCATCAGAGTCAAGAATCTGCTCCAGATTATCAATAATCGGTCGCATCAAAGGTGCTATTTTCTCCTGCTCACTTCCCGGAAGCCATAAGGCTTACTCTTCTTGTACGCAAGTGGCACGATACGATTTCCCTTAACTCTCCCCAACTAAAAGATTGTCTGTAACTATTCTCATTACCTGTCCAATCTACATTTTTTCACTGCATCCACCTAAAATGCGTATATCTGCCAATTAATTGATGTCAGGGGCAAAAGCCCCAACTATTATCATCCCCTTAATATCATTATCCCATTTACGGAAAAATCTGCTATCAAAGTTTTGTATAATTTTTGTATAGTTTATGTAAAATTTATACAAACAAAAAAATCGTATGCTGGCGCTATTTCCTGTAACCAAAAAAGAGCGTTTATTACGCTCTTGCAAATTTGCCCATATCATTTATGCCTGAGCTTCCCTTATCCACAACTGCAACAATCGTATCTCTGTCAAGCATTGCCATAGTCTCTTTTTCTGACAAACTGTTCTCTACCACCGCCTTCATCATGCCAATTACTGTATCTCCCTTTTC
>JAFPAQ010000016.1 GCA_017424235.1 Lachnospiraceae bacterium
AAATAGTATTTTGTTCACAACAATATATATACCATCACAATTTAAATTCAGTATATGATCTGAAAAGTTTTTAAACAGCATCTCATAGCTTTGACTTTCCTTAATGTTATTTTCCAATACCATAACATTCTCAGCATCAACATCATTTTTTACGGAATAATCAATCTGCCATTTTACATAATCACGGTAATTTAACCTACCTGTATTTGGACATCCACAGCTCTCAGCAGGTATACATTCCGAATCAAGAAAACAGAAATTGTCAACCTGTTTACCATCCCACAAATCAACCAGAATCTGTAACGCATTTTTTCCTATATTTCCTCTATTATGCTCTACTGTTGTAATCTGTGGTTTGTAATATGCTGCCTTATCAAGATTATCAAATCCGGTAACCATAAAATCACCCGGTACTTTAAGTCCATGCTTTTGTGCTGCACAGCACATACCTGCTGCAATATTATCATTTGCACACACAAAGCTTTCCGGAAATGGTCTTCCCGATTTTACCCATTCATCAATATATCTCACACCTGTGCCAAAATCATAATCACCAAACATATACATATCGTCTGTAAGCGTTATCCCATAATCCTCCATTGCCTCTTTAAAGGACTCAAATCGAACCAGATTTTCATAATGATATATAGGTCCGCCCGCAAACACAAAGCTTCTGCAATTGTGTACTTCATACAAATGATCAATCACTTTACGAAACAACTTTTTATTGTCATTACCAACATAATAGAATCCATCTTCTGCATAAGCAATGCTCACTACAGGTATTTCCAGTACCTTTAACCTTTTAATTATACGGTCTCGCTGTTCAACATCTGTCATATTTCCGCAATCTAAAATAACACCGTCATATTTTTCCAATTCCGGCAGATAAAAAATACTATACTCACCATTATTATGTTTTCTGTCATAACTCCAGTTTCCATTAGCATTAAACTGATACAAGTTTATTTCTATTCCAAGCTCTTCGGCACGCATCAAAATACCATCCATCCAGGAATACAATACCAGTCTTTTCCAACCATCTGATATCAATGCAATTCTTTTCATATATACCTCTAAAATACGTAATATTATGTATTATTCTGTTTATTTTTTATCTTATATAAAATTATATCACATTTTTATCTTATGTGTAGTATTTTGAGTGATAATTTATTATTAGAACTCGGGTTTTCATTCTGAAAACACCTCACGGGATATAACCTGTGTACAATAACCGGGTTTTCATTCTGAAAAACACCTCACGGGATATAGCATGTGTACGTTAAAACAAAAATCACTTTGAAATGACTTTTCATTAAACACATCATTCCAAAGTGATTAATTTTTTGGATATTGTTTCATGAAAACTATTTTGAATAATAAGGTCTAAACCTTGATGCTATAATTCCAATTACAAATCCGGTTATAAGTCCTGATACTAATAATACAGGTAAATATGTTACTATATTCAGATTATTCACTACAATCACCGCAACCATCAGCTGTCCTATATTATGACTCACGCCTCCTGCAATACTCACTCCATTTACTGAAAAGCAATCCAGCCTTTTCAACAATCCCATAACTACAAGGCTTAGCAGTCCGCCTGCCAGACTATACAACATAACTGACAAATTTCCAAATAGAAAAGAAGTCAAAACAATTCTGGCAATCTGAATACACATAGTGTTAGAAAATGGCAACATATACAGGCTGATTACTATAACAATGTTTGCCATTCCAAGCTTTACTCCCGGTATTCCCAAAGAAATCGGAAGTATTGCTTCAATATATCCAAATATCATAGCCAGTGCTGTCATCATACCACACAAAGCTATCTTTCTTGTCATTCCATTTCTATATGCTTCTGTCCTGTGATTATTTTTCTCAGATAAATCTCTGTTAATATGAAATAATTTCATATCCATCCTCAGTTACAAGTACCTGTATCTCCCACTGTGCTGATGGCTTTCCGTCTTCTGTATATACTGTCCAGCCGTCATCATCATCAATATAAATCTCATCTTTGCCCATATTAATCATAGGTTCAATTGTAAACATCATCCCCGGAACAAGTAACATTCCTGTATCCTTTGGACATACATAGCTTACCCAAGGGTCTTCATGGAAATCAATACCTACACCATGTCCACCGATTTCTCTTACAACACTGTATCCATTCTCCATTGCAAACTCATGGATAGCAGCACCCATATCTCCTATTTTTACCCAGGGTTTAACATATTTAAGTCCAACCTCAAGACTTTGCTTTGTAATATCCACAAGCCTTCTTTTTTCTTCTGAAACATTACCTATGCAATACATTCTTGATGAGTCTGAATAATATCCATTATATATCGTAGAAACGTCTACATTAATAATATCTCCATCTTTTAATATCTGGTTTTTAGATGGTATACCATGACATACCACATTATTAATCGATGTACATACACTCTTAGGAAATCCATTATAATTTAATGAAGCTGATATCGCATTGCGTTCTTTGGTAATCTTGCTAACCCAGTCATCTATATCCTGAGTTGATATACCTTCTTTTATATGCTCATCTATGTAATCAAGAATCGCAATATTTATTTTCGCACTTTCTTTTATCGCTGCTATCTGCTCCGGATTTTTGTATTTTGAATCTACAATGTCATCAAGTCCATAGCTGTATCCAACACGTGTGCCTGACCAGGAATTTCCTGCACTTTCCTTGTTTGTATTTGT
>JAFPAQ010000148.1 GCA_017424235.1 Lachnospiraceae bacterium
AGAGCTATAAGCTGTCCTGTAATCGTCGTTCCTATATTGGCTCCCATTATAATCCATACTGCCTGCCTGAGTGTCATCATGCCTGAATTGACAAATCCGACCACCATGACAGTCGTGGCTGAAGATGATTGTATAACGGCTGTAATTCCCGCACCAACTCCTATTCCTAAAAATCTGTTAGCTGTAATTTTTTCAAGAATATTTTTCATTTTATTGCCTGCTGCGGCTTCCATACCGTCACTCATCATCTGCATACCTTACAAAAATAACGCCAGTCCTCCCATGAGGCTGAACACATCTGTAATTTTCATATTTTGTCCTTTCACATATGTTTGTATTGTTTGGTTATCATCCATTATATTACATATGTGAGATTTTTCTTTTTTCCGTCCTTATTTTGGATAAAGTTTGAGATTATAAGATGTACTGATTTTTGACGCAGCCTATTTACAGAAAATAATGCAAGAGCAGAAAGCGATATAATTTCTGCACTGTATAAAGCTGCAATTAGAGATTCAAAACAGACCTTTAAACGGCCTGTTACTGACTGATTTTTAACGCTGTTTTTTATATTAGACATAATGGAAAATACCGATTTTACAACCTGAATTTCCATTACAGAGATTGTTTCATCATTGTTTATGTGCGCCATATCCGCACTGTTTAAATTTATCTCGTCTGCAAATGAATGACTATATCCCATTTCACCGGCAGACATTCCAACAAGAGAAAATGACATAGCAATGCACATAAAAAATATAATAATAACTTTATATATCTTTTTTACATACATCGCTTACACCTCCACTTCAGACTTTGCAGACCATAATGTTTAATTGTGAACATATTTTATACTATCACAACCAAACTCTTATGTAAAATAAAAGCTGTAAACATTATATTACCTTTTCCTCTCCCCAATAAACTTACATCCTCTTATAAAAAAATGTATACTGCTGGTATACACCCGCATACTTATCTGTCATCCACGCCGGCATGACCCCGCCATACTCCTCATCTATGACCTTCTTCATCCAGACATCTATCGGACATGCATCCAGATGATGAAGACCAAACAGACATATACAGTTGGCTACCTTTTTACCGATACCTTTAAAACTCATAAGATAATTAAGAGACTGTTCATAATCAAGACTCCTCATATACTCTTCAAAATCATTATGTTCATTTGCATAATTGCACATAAGCCATATATATTCATCCCTATAGCCAAGTCCAAGATCTGAAAGGCTTTCCCTGCCACCATGTGCCACTATATCAGACAGATGCGGTATCACACAGATATCTGTGTTCTTAAGATGCGGACTCTGTACATTATATCGGGAGCATAACCTTTCTATGCTTCCCTTTATACGTGGTATATTATTATTTTGTGATATTATAAATGAGATTATCGTCTCCCAGAGCTCCTGATTAAGAATACGTATACCTTTTCCATATTCTGCGGCAGCCCCAAGAAACTTATCCGATGGATTTATTCTGC
>JAFPAQ010000149.1 GCA_017424235.1 Lachnospiraceae bacterium
GTTGATCTTAGCACCAGTTAAACTGGCTAATATCCGAAACGAACTAATTCGTTTTTGTTTACCTTGTTTTAAAGGATTTCTGTTCTCTGAACAATTCTTTTATTTAGAATTTTCAGGGTTGCATTACTGTTTATTTGTCAATGTTCATGTTGCTTTGTTCTTACCAGCAACTCGTTTAGTTTATCATAACTCATTACTGTTTGTCAAGCACTTTTTTAAAATTTATTTTTCAAATCTTTTCTTTCAGAGATTTGAAACACCGCTGTATCTCAGCGACAAGTGATATATTATCACGTAGTTTTTTATATGTCAACAATTTTTTCTAAAAAACGCAAAAAATATATTTTCTAAAAACACAAAAAATTCCATGGTAAACCATGGAATTTTTATATAAAATCAAATTAAGCAACTTTGCTTTTTGCAAGTTCAGCTAAAGTTTTGAAACCTTCAGCATCATTAACTGCCATCTCAGCAAGCATCTTTCTGTTGATTTCAACACCTGCAAGCTTTAATCCATGCATCATCTGGCTATAAGAAATACCATTCATTCTAGCTGCTGCATTGATACGAGCAATCCAAAGCTGTCTAAACTGACGCTTTCTTTCTTTTCTACCAGCATATGAAGAAGCTAAAGCTCTCATAACTGACTGTTTTGCTACTCTATACTGCTTAGAACGAGCTCCTCTGTAGCCCTTTGCAAGCTTTAATGTTCTGTTATGTCTTTTCTTTGCGTTTAAACCGCCTTTAATTCTTGCCATTTTAAAATCCTCCTAACTATACTCAATTACCGATTCTTATAAATATGGTAAAATCTTCTTCATATTCTTAACGTTAGTTGCATCAGTAATAGCTGCTTTTCTAAGATTTCTCTTTCTCTTAGTAGTCTTCTTTGTTAAAATATGGCTCTTATAAGCTTTTGCTCTCTTTAATTTACCTGTTCCTGTTACTTTAAAGCGCTTTGCTGCTGCTCTGCTAGTTTTCATTTTTGGCATAACTAAATTTCCTCCTAAACTTCAATAATATATTTCAACTGATTATCTTTTTTCAGCTAAAAACATTGTCATGCTTCTGCCTTCAATTTTTGGCTCTTTTTCAACTACTGCACAATCACTAAGACTCTCACCAAAATCTACAAGTATGTGTTTGCTATTCTGCATATGAGCCATCTCACGTCCTCTAAAACGTAATGTAACTTTAACTTTATCACCCTTTGAAAGGAACTTACGTGCAGCATTAATCTTTGTGTTCAAGTCATTAGTGTCGATATTGGGAGATAAACGAATCTCTTTTACGTCGATTACCTTCTGCTTTTTCTTTGCTTCTTTTTCTTTTCTTGTCTGTTCATATTTGAACTTTCCATAATCAACAATCTTACAAACAGGTGGTTTTGCTGTTGGAGCAATTTTAACCAAATCCACGCCTGCTTCCTCTGCTAATTTCATCGCTTCTTTGGGTGACATGATGCCAAGCTGTTCTCCATCTTCACCTATAACGCGAACCTCTCTGTCTCTAATCTGTTCGTTAATCATTAAATCGCTAATAACCTTACACCTCCATAATATAGATCAAATAAAAAGTGGATAGCATAACTATCCACACAAAAAACACACTTAAAAAATGCAAAAAATATAAACGCCTGTAAGCTCAATTACCACAGGGTGAGAGTGGATACTCTGCTTGATTCCTAATCTATTAATTTCAAACACATTTAACTTATCATATATTTGTATGCATGTCAATTAGTTTTTATTACTTTTTTCACTTTTTTATTCCAGCTAATTGTGTATCGTTAGTTAATCAATTAGTTTTTATAATTAGTATATCAAAAAACACCACCGACATTAAGCCGATGGTGCATGTTTTACTTTTCTTTAAAGGTTGCACATAATGTCTCATGACTTGTACAGGCATTACATCCCTTTATATCAACCTTATCAGCATTACATCTGTAATTTGAGTTATATACACATTTTACAGCTTCACAATCAACACTGATATTGTCACTAGGATGTGCTATCGAACTAGTATAAGTATCTCTGTCTCTTTTATGAAAGCTCTCGCAATTGGTATCACTGCTTTCACAGGCATTCTTACCGCCAACCATAATATCGCCTTTGCAACATTTATTATCCTTGTTATAAAAGCAAGTTGTTGCACCACATGTTAGTTTTACCATATACATTCTCCTTTTCCAAATCCATATTTTTAATTGGATTTAAAGATAGTATTTGCAAAATTAACATTTATATACTAATAACCATGCTTTCTTCAAATTTGCCGTATTTAAAATGAGCTATCGAGCTCATTTTAAATACTAATCCCACATAACTCTGCTTTGTAGAGTTACAAATAGATATGAAAAAGCTTTAGCTTTTTCCTGTGTGAAACTTAGAACTTCTTTACGAAAGAGCCCTTGCTCTGAGTAATTAGAAGTTCTTTTCACACTATTTTCTATTTTTCTTCTGTAACTTCTTCACGAATTGCTTTGTTTTTGATTTCCTCTGTAATTTCAGCAATAAATGTATCAAGCGGCTTAATACCTTCATCTCCGGCAAAACGGCTTCTTACGGATACTGTTCTATCTGCTTCTTCCTGCTGACCAACAACAAGCATATATGGAAGCTTTGCTAGTCTCGCTTCTCTAATCTTGAATCCAATTTTTTCAGAGCGATTGTCTACAGTAACATCAACATCAGCTTTTGCAAGTGCTTTTCTTACTTCCTCTGCATATGCCTCATATTTTTCTGAAATAGGAAGTATTCTAACCTGTTCAGGACACATCCATGTAGGGAACTTTCCTGCATAATGTTCAATAAGCCATGCCAAAGTACGCTCATAACATCCCATTGAAGTACGATGTATAATCCATGGACTAGCCTTTTCACCTTTCTCATCAATATAGTACATTCCAAACTTTTCAGCACTTGCACAGTCAAGCTGAATTGTAACCATTGTATCTTCTTTTCCGTATACATTTTTAGCCTGAATATCAATCTTTGGTCCATAGAATGCAGCTTCATCATCTGCTTCTGTAAAGTTGATGTTATTTCTAATCATAACATCTCTTAAATACTGCTGTGTACTATTCCAATATTCTTCATCCCCAAGATATTTTGTCTTATTATTTGGATCCCATTTTGATAATCTGTAAGTTACATCTTCGCTTACTCCTAAAGTTTTCATAACATAGTTTGCAAGTTCAACACATCTTGTCAACTCTTCTTCAGCCTGCTGTGGTGTTAATACAATATGACCTTCTGTGATTGTAAACTGACGAACACGTGTAAGGCCATGCATTTCTCCTGAATCTTCATTTCTAAAGAGAGTAGATGTCTCACTCATACGATATGGAAGATCTCTGTATGAACGCTGCTCATTCATATATACATAATACTGAAATGGGCATGTCATTGGACGAAGTGCCATTGTTTCTTTATCTTCGTCATCTTTATTAAGAATAAACATACCATCCATGTAATGATCCCAGTGACCTGATATTTTATAAAGATCTGATTTTGCCATTAATGGAGTTCTGGTACGTACATATCCCCACTCTTTATCCTCCAAATCTTCCATCCATCTTTGAAGCTTCATAATCATCTTTGTTCCCTTAGGTGTAAATAAAGGAAGCCCCTGACCAATTACATCAACTGTAGTAAATAACTTCATTTCACGACCAAGTTTATTGTGGTCTCTTCGTTTTGCGTCTTCAAGTTTTTCAAGATGAGCAGCTAATTCTTCCTTTTTATTGAAAGCTGTACCATAAATTCTCTGGAGTCTTGCTTTGTTAGAATCACCTCTCCAATAAGCCATAGATGATGAAATAAGTTTAAATGCCTTTACACCCTTTGTACTCATTAAATGAGGACCGGCACATAAATCAACAAATCCTCCCTGATCATAAAAACTGATTTCAGAATCTTCTGGTAAATCTTTAATAAGTTCTACCTTAAATGGCTCTCCCTTTTCTTCCATAAACTTGATTGCTTCTTCTCTTGGAAGTGTAAAACGTGTAATCTCATGACCTTCCTTGATAATCTTCTTCATCTCTGCTTCAAGTTTATCAAGATCTTCTCTTGAAAATGGTTCAGCATCAAAGTCATAATAAAATCCATCTTCAATAGCTGGTCCAATAGTAATCTTTGCATTTGGATAAAGATTCTTTACAGCTTGTGCAAGAATGTGTGATGTGGTATGTCTGATTACAGAAAGTGCTTTTTCATCTGTTGCTGTAATAATACTAAGTTCACAATCCTCATCAACTACCGTTCTAAGATCCACAAGCTGTCCATTAATCTCACCTGCACAAGCAACACGTGCAAGACCTTCACTAATATCTTTTGCAATATCAATAATTGATTTTGCTTCACTATACTCTTTTATAGAGCCATCTTTTAATGTAATTTTCATTTATAACTTCTCCTTTTTTATTTACATTTACTAATTTTTATGTCCACCAAGCAACATATCAGCAGCACTGTTTTTACTACCATTTTTGGAACCAATCATATTATTACTAAATAATGTTATTTTACCCTTCTTGACTGGTGACAACAAAAATCCAATCAACATTCCAGTTACAAAGCACAATGCCGGTATAAGATATTCTCCATACTTTGTTCTAATTTCATCCATTTTATTATATCCTCCTTTTACATTAAATGGTTTACACTTTTTCATTTTCTTATAAGATAAAAAAATCCCATGCACTACACTTGTAATGCATGGGACGTATTAAACGCGGTTCCACCCTGCTTATCTGTTGCGCTACTACGACTTATACAGATCACTTATGATTATAACGTAATCAACGGATCGGATTAGGATCACTCCGAGTTAGTTTTCAGATACGTCCCACAAAGGTGCTTTCAGCACAAACACTATTAATATAATATTTGACACCTCTCTCTGATGCTTTCTCGTATCTTACTCTTCTCATCAACGTATTAACATAACTAATATATTAATTATACTTCAATTCTTAATTACTGTAAAGTATTTTCAGATAATTTTTCAAATTAGTTTTTTCCACAACATTTCTTGTATTTTTTGCCGCTTCCACATGGACATGGATCATTTGGATAAATCTTAGCTTCCTTTACAATTGTTGTAGAAGATTTCTGCTCTTTATAAAGAGCTGCTTTCTTGTCTGCATCAAAAATAGCATTCCACTCTTCAAGATTATATAACCAATCTGCTTCAGCGGCTATCATATTCTTGTAAAGTAATTCTTTATCAAATCCAAGATTTACTACTGTATCCTCATCCATCTCTTCAATTGGATTTGCAATCTTTAAGCTATCATTGATTCCATCCAAAAAGCCTGTCATAGTCATTATATCGATATTATATTTTTCTGCAAGCTCTTTAACTGTTCCCTTTACTTCTTCATCAGGATTTGTCAAAAGCTGCTGATAAATTTCTTTTTCTTTCTGGAAATAATCAATCCAAAGATTCTGAAGACTCTGCTTGTCAGCCTGCTCATCATAGGCTTTTGCTCTCCACTTATCTAACAATGTATTATTCTTTGCCATAATACTTACATCCTTTCGTTGTTATCATAGTATGTAGTATATAATAAAGTTGACAGAAAGTCAAAGGTAACTTTTTATTATTGCATTTATTTGCTCATATATGTTAATATTACATCATTGATAGAACAAACATGCACACAAAAGCAACAAATATGAAAGGTATGACTATTATTATGAAAACCGAAAACAATAAAACACCAAAATCAAAGCGTATTATTGCAATGATGGCACTTATTGCAATTGTTGCACTCATAATTGCCTTTGTAATTTCAGCCTTTACTACAAAAACCGGCGATTCAAATAATACTTTTTTTGCATTGTTTTTTGGAATAATCGCAATTCCTATTTTTGCATGGTTAATGATTTTCTGCATTGGCCGTTTTCAAAACAAACATACAATGGCAGAACTGTTTCCCGAAAACAACTATGATAATAACAATAAAAAAACCGAGTAATACTCGGTTTTTTTATTGTTATTATTTATTTCTTTAATGGACTATTTCTGTAAATAATATCATCTCTTGCAGGACCATTACTTACAAGTGTAATAGGATATCCTATCTGTTCTTCTACGAACTCAATATATTTACGACAGTTTTCCGGAAGTTCCTCATATGTACGAATTCCTCTGATATCAGTCTTCCATCCTGGTAATGTAGTAAGTACAGGTTTAGCTTTTTCAAGTTTTGATGTTACAGGGAACTGTGTAGTGACCTCCCCATCTATTTCATAGCCTGTACATACAGGTATCTCATCAAGATATCCTAAAACATCAAGAACTGTAAAGCATACATCTGTTGTACCCTGCAAACGGCAACCATACTTAGATGCAACACAGTCAAACCAACCCATTCTTCTTGGACGGCCTGTTGTAGCACCATATTCTCCACCATCTCCGCCTCTACGTCTAAGTTCGTCTGCTTCTTCACCAAATATCTCTGATACAAAAGCACCTGCTCCAACAGCTGAAGAATAAGCCTTACATACAGTATATACCTGTTTGATCTCATATGGTGGAATACCAGCTCCGATTGCTCCATATGCTGCCAAAGTAGAAGAAGATGTAACCATAGGATAGATACCATGATCCGGATCCTTAAGTGTACCTAACTGTCCTTCTAATAAAATGTTCTTGTCTGCTTTAATAGCTTCATCAAGACAAGCAGAAACATCACAAACATAAGGTGCTATTAAATCTCTGTACTCATGTAATGTTTCAAGAAGCTCTGATGGCACAATCGCAGGTTTGTGATATAAGTGTTCTAAAATAACATTTTTCTGTTCAGCAACTCTCTCAACTTTTTCCTTGAGAAGCTCTTCATCAAATAATTCACTTACCTGAAAACCTATTTTTGCATATTTATCTGAATAGAATGGAGCAATACCTGATTTTGTTGATCCGAATGATTTACCACCAAGTCTTTCCTCCTCATACTGATCAAATAAAATATGATAAGGCATTACAATCTGTGCTCTGTCTGATACTAAAATCTTAGGCATTGGCACATCTCTGTCAGTGATAGACTTGATTTCTGACATTAAAACAGGAATATTTAATGCCACACCATTTCCTATGATACTAGTTGTATGATTATAAAATACACCTGATGGAAGTGTGTGCAATGCAAATTTACCATAATTATTAACTATTGTATGTCCTGCATTTGCTCCACCCTGAAAACGAACAATAATGTCAGCTTCCTGTGCAAGCATATCTGTAATTTTTCCTTTTCCTTCGTCACCCCAATTGGCTCCAACTACTGCCTTTACCATTCTTATCCCTCCGATTTAAAAAATGTTAATTAAATGCCGAAATCAATCATAGCATACCTTATAACACGTTACAAGCCTAAAGTACTAAATATTATACATTGATTTCTGCTTTAACGCCTAATTCAGCCTTGTTTGCATCAAGGATAGGCTTAACCACATTATTCAGGAAATTATCTACCTGAATTGGCGCACGTCCAACATACTTTGATGGATCCATTGTTGCCTGAAGTTCTTCTAATGTAAGATTAAATTCAGGATCAGCAGCTATAAGCTCAAGAAGGTTATTATCTTTTCCTTCAACCTTAACATTCTTTCCAGCTTCCATAGAAAGAGTTCTGATTCTCTCATGAAGCTCCTGACGATTGCCACCATTCTTAACAGCATCCATCATTATATTTTCTGTAGCCATAAATGGAAGTTCTGACATAAGTCTCTTTGTAATTACCTTGTCATATACAACAAGTCCATCAACCACATTAAGACAAAGATCAAGAATACCATCAACTGCAAGAAAGCCTTCTGGAATAGAAAGTCTCTTATTTGCAGAATCGTCAAGGGTTCTCTCAAACCACTGTGTTGCAGAAGTTATAGCCGGATTTAATGCATCAATCATTACATAACGTGATAAAGATGCAATTCTTTCTGAACGCATAGGATTTCTCTTATATGCCATTGCAGAAGAACCAATCTGATTTTTTTCAAAAGGCTCTTCAACTTCCTTAAGATGCTGAAGAAGTCTTATATCATTTGACATCTTATGAGCACTGGCAGCTATGCCCGCAAGAATATTTGCTACTCTTGTATCTACTTTTCTTGAATATGTCTGACCTGATACCGGGTAGCAATCCTTGAATCCCATTTTTGCTGCAATCATAGGATCAATCTTATCTATAGTCTCATTATCACCATTAAACAACTCTAAAAAGCTCGCCTGAGTTCCTGTAGTACCTTTTGAACCAAGAAGCTTAAGTGTACTCATAACATACTCAAGATCCTCTAAATCCATAAGGAACTCCTGCATCCATAATGTAGCTCTCTTACCAACTGTGGTTGGCTGTGCCGGCTGAAAATGTGTAAAAGCAAGAGTAGGAAGGTTCTTATATTTGTCTGCAAATTTTGCAAGCTCATCTATAACATTTACAAGTTTTTTATGAACAAGCTTCATAGCCTCATTCATAACAATGATATCTGTATTATCACCAACATAGCATGAAGTAGCTCCAAGATGAATGATTCCTGCAGCCTTAGGACACTGCTGGCCATAAGCATATACATGGCTCATTACATCATGTCTTACAAGCTTTTCACGTTCTCTTGCAACATCATAGTTAATGTTATCTGCATTTGCCTTTAATTCATCAATCTGTTTTTCATTCTGAATCTGGAAAATCAGTTCTACCAGACCAAAGTCAGCACCTGTACGAAGGATGTCTTTACTATATCTTCCGCCCAGAGCCAGATTCACAGAACCAAGAATGATAGATTTACCGGCACCGGTTTCCCCAGTAAGAA
>JAFPAQ010000150.1 GCA_017424235.1 Lachnospiraceae bacterium
ACAAACCGTTTTTCATATAGTATAGTATGTATTGTTCACGGAACGCATGAACAAAACTTAATAAATGCGATAGTGGCGTAGTTGGTAACGCGCGACCTTGCCAAGGTCGAGACCGCGGGTTCGAGCCCCGTCTATCGCTCTCAAAAGCTGGTAATTATTTACTAGCTTTTTTTCAATTATTTCAAATCTATTAAATAAAGCAGTGCACTTTTGTACACTGCCATTTATTGTCATACAGTTTAATTTGCATACTTACCAAAGTATTCCTCGGCATCTTCCTTGCTCAGACCAAAGCGTTTCTCAAGTTTGCTAATAATAACTTCTTCCGTTTTTCCATCCTCGAGATTATCAAGAATCAACGCTATAATTCCCTGCTCAATTCCCTGACTAATCCCCTGTTCCAATACTGTTTTATCATGAGCCTTCATAATCTTTTCTTCATCGAATAAAGTAACCATCATATCAATGACCTCCTTTTCTCTGCTTTCAAGATATTCTTTCAATACATTTCTATCTTTACATATTCTGATTGTTTCCCTGACTGCCTGTTCGGTACGACCATGTATCTTGCACTGTTCATTATATATCTTTGTAAAAGTTACATATTCGCCTATAATATCATCCTTTTCACCGTACAGCATATTTACGGTAATATCCATTCCCGTCAGTTTACCTTCAAAGAATTCTTCTGAAAGGTTAATTGTTTCAGGTCTGCTCTTTCGTTGTCCGGTATATACTACATAAAACTCCGGTTTCGGAACACTTGCTTTTGTTGACGCATAAAGATCAATGCTATTTTCGTCTATATATTCCTTTAAAGTCTTTGCATAATATAGTATTACGCGAATTAAAATATTCATTGTCCAGGTTGACTGTGCTTCTACCAGACAAATCAGCTTTTCACCAACTGTAAACCCCAAATCATTATACAGGTCATTAACAAGAACATTCTCTAATGTTACGATACTTAGTTCATTCTCTGTTGTTTCATCATCTTCCGGATGAAGTGCTTTATACATTTGCATAAGATATTTCTTATCTCCGAACATGTTCGTAAACACACAATCCTTGATATTACGTTTTGCCACAATACCTTCTGTTTGCTTATTATCGTTTGTGTCTGACACTTTTTTATCCTCGTTTCTTTATCTATAATATTATTATACCTTGTTTATAGCCTAAAATCTACTTGAAAATTTTGTGTTTCCATCTATATAAATGGCGTTAAAAACTCGGAGGGCATTACGAAAACACTACACCGAATTACTATAGAAAGTGTATCAGATCTGAGACATGACAGCTAGACACCGTTGGATTGACGCTTACAAATGAGTATGATTGCTATTGAGATTAACAAGGCTGTTAATCTTTTTATAATGTTTCTTGTCTTGAACATTTGTTCCTTCCTCTCTTCCTAAATTTTTAATTTTTATTTCTTATTATTGACATGTAGAAAAAGAGGACTTCTTCTTGAACAAGTGAAATTGAAATAAACCTTTCACGTGTATAATATAAAAAAGAACGAGGCTTCAATAATTAATACAAAGCCTCGTTCTTTTTTATATTATACATGCTTAGTTATTTCAATGTTTTTACTTATTATACTGCAGATCAGTAATCGATCTGTCCACCTGCTAAATCAGGATTTGAAGGAAGTACACCAGGATTATTGTCAGGTGTCTCTGAATCGTCAAGTATACCAACTTCCCAGCCTTCAGGTAAAGGCCCTACTACCTGTCCGCCACCGCCTGATGGCTTTCCTAATATGTCATCTACTATATCATCAATCACAGCATCTGTAATTACTGGTTCTGTCTCTGGATTAGAAGATGATTCTATTTCATCTGTTGCATCGGCTTTTGCACTTTCTTTATCAGCTTCCAATTCTTTCTCTTTTTCGTCAACAAGAGCTTTGACTTCTGTAATCTGACTCTGCAAGTCTGCTATCGTAGTTTCTAGCTCTGTGATTTTTGTATTTGCTTCTGCAAGGGCAGATTCTTTTTCTGACAGGGATGCACTTATGGT
>JAFPAQ010000017.1 GCA_017424235.1 Lachnospiraceae bacterium
CCGAAACAATCATTTCACTCATATTTCTTAATGAATATACTCTATTATTCTGAAGCATAAGAATAACAATACAGGATACTACAAGTAAAATGCACATTACCTGAAATAATATTGCTTTATGTGATATTTCCTGTGCTGCTTTATCCTCTTCACTTATATTGGTATTTGTCGACAGCAAAAGTATTTCAATATCATCCTGCATCTCACCAAGCACATCGTGATATTTATTATCTAAAAGGAAAGACAATGCTGTTTGATCATACTTCGCTTCTTCATTAATATTACAATGAGACAAATCATAGTTTATTGTATAATCATAATATTCTAACAATTTACTATTATTAACAAAATTTAATCGTGTAATAAAAAATCTGTCAAAAGCCTCTTGTAAAACAAAGACTTCATATTCTTCAAGAGTACGCGCATTATTATGTATCCTGTCAAGGCTCTGAATCTCTTTTGAAGTAAGCTTATATCTAAACATACTATTAATAAGCTGCTCTCTACCATTTTCACTATTTTGAATATCCCAATATTCTTCAAAATTTGATATATTACCTGTAAGCATAAAGTTACGCACAAGATAAATCAATGTAGAAGAAGTCTCATTAATATTTTGACTAATCTCATACATATCATTATAATTAGTAATATTTTGATCATCTCTGTCCATTATCCTGTCAAAATATTGCCAATTAAACCAAATAATGCAAACTACCATAAGAACGCACATACATACATATATCGCGCTGCTACCCTTATACCTTCTTATTCTTCGAAAAAAATTCTTCAACTCACGTTTCATATTAGTTATAACCATTAGTCAAACCTGCGTATATTTATGCTATTATACATTTACACAAGCATTACTCAACTTTTATCTCCTATTCTTTTTTAGTACAAAAATAATGTAACATATCTATTAGTTTTTCGAAAGGTTTTTATAACTTAAATATTAAATCGTGATTAAGTTGTTTAGCTGTTTCGATTATGTTTTTTTCTTCACCCTTTAAATATAATTTAAGCTGAGCTATCTCTCCTTCATCAAACCCTTCACATTTTATTACTTTTCGTTCAGGCAACACTATTTCTGCATAATCTGTTTTATTATTTTGTTCTCTCTCAAAACACACATGAATATATTTTCCTTTTTTTCCTTGTATCAAACCAGTATGTGTCATTTTAACATTATCCATATTTTTCCACTCTCCAAATTTAGCTATCCCCTTTATCATTTTAATGTACTCTCGGAATCTTTTTCAGATATATTTCTAATAATACATTTTTAATACAAAAAGGATTTCACCATTACTAGCAAAACCCTTTTATTAAAATATACTTTAATACGAAATATATTTATATAATTAAATTAAGCATTAACGATCTGAGCAAAATCAACCTTAAGGCTTGCACCGCCGATAAGACCACCATCAATATCCGGCTTAGATAAAAGCTCTGCTGCATTACCAGCATTCATAGATCCACCGTACTGAATACGAACTGCTTCTGCTGTAGGAGCATCATAAAGTTCAGCAATATAATCGCGAATAAGTTTGCAAGCTTCCTGTGCCTGATCAGCTGTAGCTGTCTTTCCTGTTCCAATAGCCCATATTGGCTCATAAGCAATAACAAGATTTTTAACCTGATCAGCAGTCACGCCTTCAAGATCCCATTTAATCTGTCTCTTAATCCACTCTGTATAAGCACCAGACTCACGAAGTTCAAGTGATTCGCCACAGCAGAGAATTGGAGAAAGACCAGAAGCAAATGCCTTCTTAACCTTCTTATTAATAAGGATATCACTTTCGCCGAAAATATCTCTTCTCTCTGAATGTCCGATAATGATATATTTAACACCTGCATCTACTAACATAGGAGCTGAAATTTCGCCAGTAAATGCACCCTTATCTTCAATGTAGAAGTTTTCAGCACCAATCTGTACATTTGTGCCTTTAACTGCTTCTACAACTGGTACAATGTCAATTGCTGGTACACAATATACCACATCTACTGCATCATTGTTTACAAGTGGCTTTAAATCTTCAACAAGTTTAAGAGCCTCACTTGGAGTCATGTTCATTTTCCAGTTTCCTGCGATAATTTTCTTTCTTGCCATTTTACTAATCTCCTTATGACTAAATGTTAATAAGAAAGAGAAAATGTTTTCCAACATATTTTAGAAAACATTTCTCTTCTTTTATTAATTTGATATCAACAAATTATTTATCATCTGCTGCTGCAACACCTGGAAGAACCTTACCTTCAAGGAACTCAAGTGAAGCTCCACCACCTGTAGAAATGTGGCTCATCTTATCAGCAAATCCTAACTGATTTACAGCTGCCGCACTATCACCACCACCGATGATTGTTGTAGCGTCTGTTTCTGCTAAAGACTGTGCAACTGCAATTGTACCTTTTGCAAGTGTTGGATTTTCAAATACACCCATAGGTCCGTTCCATACAACTGTCTTTGCTGTCTTAACAGCCTCTGCATAAAGCTCTGCTGTCTTAGGTCCGATATCGCATCCTTCTCTATCTGCTGGCATATTTGCAACATCATATACTTCAACTTCAACAGGAGCATCGATAGGATTAGGGAAATCAGCAATTGTAGCAGAATCAACTGGAAGAAGAAGTTTCTTACCAAGTTTTTCAGCCTTTGCCATCATTTCTTTACAGTAATCAAGCTTCTCATTGTCAACTAATGATTTACCGATTTCATTTCCCTGAGCTTTTAAGAATGTGTAAGCCATACCACCACCAATGATAAGTGTATCACATTTCTCAAGTAAGTTATCAATAACATTTAACTTGTCAGCAACCTTTGCTCCACCAAGAATAGCTACAAATGGTCTTACAGGATTCTCAACTGCATTTCCAAGGAACTCGATTTCCTTCTGCATTAAGTAACCAACTACATTTTCTCCACCCTTAGCTGTGATGAATTTTGTTACACCTTCTACTGAAGCATGTGCTCTATGTGAAGAACCAAATGCATCACATACATATACATCTGCTAAATCAGCTAATTCTTTACTGAATTCTTCACCATTCTTTGTTTCTTCTTTTCCACGGAAACGAGTATTCTGTAATAATACAACATCTCCTTCTTTCATAGCTTCTACAGCTGCAGTAGCATCTGCACCTGTTACATTATAATCAGCGATGAATTTTACTTCCTTACCAAGTTTTTCAGCTAATCTTTCAGCTACAGGAGCTAAAGATTCCTTCTCATTTGGTCCTTCCTTAACTTTTCCAAGGTGTGAGCAAAGAATAACTTTTCCTCCATCATTGATTAACTTCTGGATTGTAGGAAGAGCTGCAACGATACGTGTTTCATCTGTAATCTTTCCATCTTTCAAAGGTACATTGAAATCACATCTAACAAGTACTCTTTTTCCATTTACGTTGATATCATCAACTGATTTTTTATTTAATCCCATCTTTTATGAAACCTCCATATTATTTATTTAATGCTTATAAAACAAAAAGGAGTCCGGCCCATAAGACCGGACCCCTAATAGGTCATTTTAATGAACTATTATGCTAACTCTGAGAAGTACTTAATTGTACGAACCATCTGAGATGTGTAGCTGTTCTCGTTATCATACCAAGATACAACCTGTACCTGTGTATTTCCATCTTCCATTGGAGCTACCATTGTCTGTGTAGCATCGAATAATGAACCATATGTCATACCGATAACGTCTGAAGATACGATTTCATCTGTATTGTAGCCATAAGACTCTGTCTGAGCTGCCTTCATAGCGTCGTTAATCTGCTCTTTTGTAACATTTCCTTTAACAACTGCAACTAAGATTGTTGTAGATCCTGTAGGAGTTGGTACACGCTGTGCAGATCCGATTAATTTTCCGTTTAACTCTGGGATAACTAAGCCGATAGCTTTAGCTGCACCTGTTGAGTTAGGAACGATATTCTGAGCACCTGCTCTAGATCTTCTCTTATCACCTTTTCTCTGTGGTCCGTCAAGAATCATCTGGTCACCTGTGTAAGCATGAACAGTTGTCATGATACCAGACTGGATTGGAGCTAAATCATTAAGAGCTTTAGCCATTGGAGCTAAGCAGTTTGTTGTACAAGAAGCTGCTGAAATAACTGTATCAGAAGCCTTTAATGTCTCATGGTTTACATTGTAAACGATTGTAGGAAGATCATTACCTGCTGGTGCAGAAATAACAACTTTACGAGCACCTGCTGTAATATGAGCTGAAGCCTTGTCCTTTGATGTATAGAAACCTGTACACTCAAGAACAACGTCTACCTTTAATTCTCCCCAAGGAAGCTTAGAAGCATCTGCTTCTTTGTAAATTGTAATCTTCTTGCCGTTTACTGTGATAGAATCTTCACCAGCTTCTACCTTATCAGCATACTTATATCTACCCTGTGCTGTGTCATACTTTAATAAGTGAGCAAGCATATCAGGACTTGTTAAATCGTTGATAGCTACTACTTCATATCCTTCTGCATCGAACATCTGTCTGAATGCAAGACGACCGATACGACCAAAACCATTGATTGCTACTCTTACTGCCATTTTAATTTCCTCCTAAATAGATAATATTAGATTTATCATCTCTTTTTTTGTCCTGTTCAGAACACCGGATAATTAATCCAATGTCTATGATTGACAAAATTTTATCAGCAACTTCATTCTACCTAATTATCCCATATTTTGCAAGGCTATTTTTAATTATTTTTGAAATTATTTTATATTTATGGATTTTATGGTTATTTTTTGTTAAGATTGAATCGTTGTCATATATGTCTATAGAATAAATATGTATATTTATCTAAAAAAATATAAAACATATAGAAAGGATACAACTATGTCTATCAAAGCTGATTTTCATTTACACTCCAATTTTTCAGGTGACAGTTATACCCCCATGAAGGATATGATAGAATCTGCCATTACACGTGGACTTACACATATGTGCATTACCGAACATTATGACCCTGATTATGTATATATTCCCGGTGAAGAAGGAATGTTCGAACTAAATATTGATTCATATCTGTACGAAGTATTAAAACTACGTAATCTTTACAAGAACAGGATAAATATAGGTTTTGGCGTAGAACTAGGTTTACAGCCGCATTTAAAACGAGAGCTGGCTGTTTTTGCCAAATCAAAGGATTTTGATTTTATTATTGGTTCTTCCCACATATGCAACCGAAAAGATCCTTACTATCCAACTTTTTTTGAGGGAAGAACTGAAGATGAGGCACATCAGGAGTATTTTGAATCTGTATACAATTGTATAAAAACCTGTCCCTATTTTGATGTATATGGACACATTGACTATGTTGTAAGATATGGTCCTACAAAAGGTGACAACTATACCTATGCCAAACATTCAGATGTTTTAGATCGAATATTGCGATTATTGATCTACAACGAAAAGGGAATTGAGCTTAATACCGGAGGATTTAGAATCGGACTTGACCAGCCAAATCCCTGCTATGAAATTATTAAACGATACAGGGAACTTGGTGGTGAAATAATTACTATAGGCTCAGATGCCCACAACACCAAAGATATTGCAGGAAATTTTGACAGAGCAGAAGAAATATTAAAGGCATGCGGATTCAAATACTATAGTATATTCCAAAACCGTATGCCTGAATTTAAAAAGCTATGATCAAAAACCTTACAATATAGTTCCCCCACCATAAACATAATCATTTTGATAAAATACCACAGCCTGTCCTGGTGTAACAGCCCTGACAGGCTCTTTAAACGTACATTTTACCATGTCTTCATCAATTTTCTCTATTATGCAAGGAGCACCAGAATGTGAATACCTTATTTTTGCTATCACTTCTGTTTTTTCTTTTATATCTTCAACCGCCATTAAATTTATATCATTGCATATTAATGAATCTGTAAATACATCTTTTGCATCACCTATTACTACTTCATTAGTATTCGCTCTTATTTCTTTAACAAATACAGGATGTCCCATCGAAAGATTAAGTCCCTTTCTTTGACCAACCGTATAATGAATTATCCCTTTATGTTCGCCAATAACTTTTCCATCTACAGTAACAAATTTTCCCGGCCCCGGGACTCTGTCACCAGCTTCCCTTCTGATAACAGCTGCATAGTCATTATCCGGAACAAAGCAAATATCCTGACTGTCAGGCTTGTTCGCTATAGGCAAATTAAGTTCTTGTGCAATTTTTCTTATTTCTTCCTTTTCATAATCACCTACCGGCATCAATGTATGAGAAAGCTGATTTTGAGTCAGATTATATAAAGCATATGTCTGGTCCTTTTTGGCAGTAACAGAATTTCTTATCACATACCTTCCATTATCAAGCTGCATAATTCGTGCATAGTGTCCTGTAGCAATATATTCTGCTCCAAGCTCCATACTTCTGGCAAGCAATGCTTCCCATTTTACATGCCTGTTACATAATATACAAGGATTTGGAGTTCGACCTACAAGATAGCTATCAATAAAAGGATTTATTACACTTTTTTTAAATTCCTGTTTAAAGTTTAGCACATAATATGGTATATCAAGTCTTTCGGCAACACGTCTGGCATCATCAACAGCAGTAAGTCCACAGCAGCCTCCATTTTCCTGTTGTACACTTATATCCTCATCCTGCCATATCTGCATAGTAACGCCCATGACATCATATCCTTGTTTTTTTAACAGATATGCTGCTACCGAAGAATCCACTCCGCCAGACATTCCAACAACCACTTTCTTTGCCATAGTAATGTACCATCCTTTCCTATCATTGTACTAGGTTTTATCATACCATTCACTCAAAATACTGTCAATCTAATAAAAATTTATACAATTATTATTTATCTCAATCCGTGCAATATATTCGCAGGCATGCTAAACAGTTACAAATTTAATTATATAAAATCTTTACATAGCACATTTATCATAAAATATCTAACTGTATACAACAAAAAATCATGTGATAATTTTTATCATCATAAACTATTATAACTACTTCTTTTAAGGATCTAAAATGAACTCTGAAAAAAAACAATTTTTATCTATTCTGGTTAAATATTTAAAAAACCCTGTCATAGTAGGTACCTTTATTCTTACTACTGCAAGTATAATAACTAAAATAATAGGATTTTTTTATCGAATTTTTCTGTCTAGAATATTCAAAAGCGAAGGACTTGGAATAATAGGACTTATATCGCCCATATCTGTATTTATATATTCTCTATGTATTTCAGGTATTCAAAATGCTATAACACGTTTTGTTGCTGCAAGTAAAAACAAAAATAATTCAGACCCCTTTGAATATTTGTTATCAGGACTATTTATATCCACATTATTGTCATCTATAGTTTCTTATATAATCTACAAAAATGCATTTTTTATATCAACTAATATTTTTAATGAATACCGTTGCAAACCCTTGTTGAAAATAGTAGCACTTTCATTTCCCATGGCAGCAGTTCATTCCTGTATAAACGGTTATTTTTATGGTTATAAAAAAACAAATCTCCCCTCCTATTCAATGATATTAGAGCAACTGACCCGAGTATTGACTGTTTATTTACTTTATATTTTTTCTCAAAAAGTTAATGCAAATCCTTCACTTTCATTTGTGTGTATAGGTTTATTAGCAGGAGAATTTACCTCTTCCTGTTTTTCCAGTATTGTACTATTTTCAAGCACATTAAAAAATTCACGAAATAATAATATGAACTCTCCAAAACTTTTTATAAAGAAAACCCATGAGCTTTTAACTCTTTCTACTCCAATAAGCTTAAACAAAATATGCATAAGTCTGCTATCTACTTTAGAGACAATAATGATTCCGCAAAAGTTAATCCAAAATGGCATTGAAGCTTCAAAGGCATTATCCATATATGGCATTTTTTCCGGAATGGCTCTGCCACTAATATTATTTCCAAGCGCAATTACAACCTCTATATCTTCGCTTATCCTCCCTTCTGTATCGGAGGCACAAGCAGCTGATAATCATCAAAGAATACAAAAAACCATCTCACTTACAATTATTTTTTGTTTTGTCTTAGGGCTAATTTGTATGATGACATTCTTTTCCCTTGCAGATTTGTTTGGAAACCATATATTCAAAAACCATGAGGCATCTGTTCAAATCAAAGCATTATCTCTAATATGCCCTTTCTTTTACCTTTCTGGTACTCTTAACAGTATAATGCATGGTTTAGGAAAAGCCGGACTTTCTTTTATTATAAGCTGTTTATCAATTATAATAAGATTACTATTTGTTTTCTTTATAATTCCAGTTATAGGATTTAACGGATACATCTATGGTCTATTATTAAGCCAGCTATTTCTGGACTTAGTTTTTATTCTTGCTTTAAGACATTACATAATATATAATTGACAAGGTATATTTTTTATTTACAATATATTGATATAGAACACTTTCATTCAAAATATGTAACTGTTCAGAACTAAATTCTTCACAACTACTATTTATGCACACAGCATCAATAAATTGATTTTAGTGCGCACAAATCGTGGAATAGCGTTCGTAAATAGTTACCCCCCATATTATAAAAACGTAAAGGAGAATTACAAATGAGTTTCGAATTTATCAAAAGACTACCTACTCCTGATCAGATAAGAGAAGAATTTCCTGTATCAGCAAAGCTTCAAATGATCAAAGCACAGCGCGACGAAGAAATCAAAGATGTATTTACAGGCAATAGCGACAAATTTATTGTAATTATTGGACCATGTTCAGCAGACAACGAAGACGCTGTTTGCGAATATGTAACAAGACTTGCAAAAGTAAATGAGAAAGTAAATGATAAGCTTATACTTATCCCGCGAATATACACAAACAAGCCGAGAACTACCGGTGATGGCTACAAAGGAATTGTCCATCAGCCCGACCCTGAAAAAGGAACAGATTTTCTTCAGGGATTAATCGCAATGAGAAAAATGCAGTTACGTGCAATGGAAGAATCCGGACTTACAGCTGCCGATGAAATGCTTTATCCTGAAAACTGGGGATATGTTTCAGATATTCTTTCTTATGTAGCGATTGGTGCACGTTCTGTCGAAGATCAGCAACACAGACTTGTTGTAAGCGGTTTTGATGTTCCTGCAGGCATGAAAAATCCGACCAGTGGCGATATCAGTGTAATGCTCAACTCAGTTTATGCAGCCCAGCACTCACATCCATTTATATATCGTGGTTGGGAAGTAAATACAAACGGAAATCCTCTTGCCCATACTATTTTACGTGGTGCAGTAAACAAGCATGGCAACAGCATTCCAAACTATCATTATGAAGACCTTATGCTCCTTCTTGAAAAATATAATGAACGAGATCTTGTAAATCCCGCTTGTATAGTTGATGCAAACCATAATAATTCAAATAAGAAATTTAAAGAGCAGATTCGTATAGTAAATGAGATTATGCACTCTCGCAAACATAATATCGAAATAAGCAACTTAGTGAAAGGTGTAATGGTTGAAAGTTACCTCGAAGAGGGTTCCCAGAAAATTGGTGAACATATCTATGGTAAATCTATCACAGACCCATGTCTTGGCTGGAATGACACAGAAAACCTGATATACAAAATAGCTGATTTAGTATAAAAATCAAATTAAAAAGGACTCAAAAGAGTCCTTTTTATTATTCAATTCCTATCCTCTTGGATGTGCTTTCGAATATACTTCACGTATTCTGTTGTGTGTCATAGTTGCATAAATCTGAGTTGTTGAAATATCTGAATGTCCTAACATCTCCTGAACGCTTCGTAAATCTGCTCCATTTTCTACTAAATGTGCTGCAAAAGAATGACGCAATGTATGTGGTGTGATATCTGCCATAATACCAGCTTTCTTTGCATAATATTTAATTAATTTCCAAAAACCTTGTCGGCTCATTGGCTGTCCTGAACAGTTTACAAACAATATGTCTGACTGAAGATCAAATAACATTACATTTCTTGCTTTTTCCAAGTAATTAGTCATTGCCTTCTTGGCAGCAGCTCCAAAAGGTATAACCCTTTCTCTACTACCATCTCTGCAGATTATAAATCCCATCTGCATGTTAACATCGGAAACCTTGAGGGTAATCAGTTCCGTTACGTGAATTCCTGTCGCATACAAAAGCTCTAACATTGCTTTGTCGCGAATTTCTTTTGGAGTATCTCCTTTTGGTTGCTCCAACAACCATATAACTTCTTCCGGAGTTAATATTTCAGGCATTTTCTTTTCAATTTTAGGTGCTTTTAATCCACCAGAAACATCGCTATCAACGATTCCTTCCTTACATAAATAATGATAGAATGCTTTAATTGATGCTACATTCCTTGATATGGTAGCAGCAGCAAAATTGTTTTCCCCTAGATACACAATATAAGAATTTAAAATTTCAGCAGTAATATCATTTACTTCTTTAATTCCATTCTCTTCTAAATACTGGCGCAGCTTGCCTAAGTCCCTTTTGTATGATAGTTCAGTATTATTTGAAGTTTTCTTTATATTATGTAAATAAGAAATAAAATTATTAATTTCTCTTTCCATAAATTTTGAAAAACCTCCTCATAAGATTTAATTTACCCCCTTATGCCTATTTATATTATATATGCAATTTTACATAAAATCAAATACTTTTTTCAGAAAATTCAATTATTTTTAACCAATTATCATAACCTTCCCAAATATAGATAGCAAAGTGTGTTCACTTCTATATATAGTCATTCAAGATTGGTTGTTTTACTTAATATTATGCTATAATTTAGAATAAAAGGGCTATTTTCTTAATAATTTCCGGATTTATATATGCTTCAATAATTGTGCCTAACAAAAACATAAAAAGGAAAAACACTGATATAGTTATTGTACTCACCATTTTTTTTACAATCGGTCTTTTTATGCTATCTATCTTATGGTAATATTTTGTGTCACTTGTATTTAAATTATTAAACAAATTAAAAAAAATCAGAAAATATATAAATCCTTGTGGACAAAAGAGACCACCCACTAATAAAATGCCTTTTAACCCATAAAAATATATTCCCAAGGCTGATAATAACCCCATAAAAAATCCTGATAACATTATTATTATCAAACAAATAATCTTTTTTATTCTGCTTGTGCTAAATAAATAAATGATTATAAAATCAAACATTCTTATTCTTATTGTTTTTAAAAAAAGTATCCCACTATCATATTCTAGAGTACTGAGTTTTAAGACCTGTTCCCTGTCAAATATTGAAATCTTAAAGCTATCTATATATTTCTTACTATTTGAAGCAAATACAAATACAATACTTAATGCAAATCCAATCAAAAAGAAATACAATCTATTAAACTTATTTTTTTTTGAATATTTAATTCTACTACATCCGGATTCCAAATAGTTTTCTATATCATTCATTAAAACATCCGCTTAATTCTTTTATAAAATCTATGTTTTGAATATTTTACTTATGACTTAATCCACACTTAACCTTGTATGCCATTATCGCTGCAATTGTTTTGGAATCCTCTATCACTCCATCATATATCATTGAAATCAATTCATCCAAATCATATGCCTTTACATCAACATATTCGCCATCATCAAGATGCTGTTGAGTCTCTTTCAAATCTGTAGCAAGATATATATCAATTTTTTCATTGCAAAACGCAACAGTAGTCCTTATTGTTATCAATTTTTCAATTTTCCCACACTTATATCCGGTTTCTTCTTCAAGCTCTCTTGCTGCTGCATTTATTGTGGGTTCATTAGGTTCCAAACCTCCTGCTGGTATCTCAAGTGTAAACCTATCCAAAGCATTTCTATATTGACGTACCATAAGTAGCTTACCATCATTTCGCACGCCGATTGCAGCAGCAGCACCATTATGTCCAACAAAATCATATATTGCAGTATTTCCATCCGGCAATTCTATTGTATCTTTATAATATTTTGTTATATGTCCTTCACACTGAAGTTCTCTTTTTAATCTTTTAAACTTTGCTTCCATAAATATCCTTTCTTCATCAAAAAAACCGCCAAAACTCAATTAAGAATTTTAGCGGTTACATTGTTTAATGTGTAAAATTATTTAGCGTACTCAACGACACGAGATTCTCTGATTACATTTACTTTGATCTGTCCCGGATACTCTAACTCAGCTTCTATCTGTTTAGAAATATCTCTTGCAAGTAAGACCATATCTGCATCACTTATCTGTTCAGGAACTACCATTACACGAACCTCTCTACCCGCCTGAATAGCAAAAGATTTATCAACACCTTTAAAATTGTTGGTTATGTCTTCTAATTGTTTCAATCTAGTTGTATATGTTTCGAGAGTTTCACGTCTTGCACCCGGTCTGGCAGCAGAGATAGTATCTGCGGCCTGTACCAGACAGGCAATCAGTGACTGCGCTTCAACATCGCCATGATGTGATTCAACTGCATTAATAACTATCTGCGACTCTTTGTATTTTCTGCAAAGCTCCGCACCAAGCTGAATATGAGACCCCTCCATCTCATGATCTACTGACTTACCAATGTCATGAAGAAGACCGGCTCTCTTTGCCATTCTTACATCAAGTCCCATTTCCGCAGCAAGCAAACCAGTAAGATGAGCTACCTCAATAGAATGTTTTAAAGCATTCTGACCATAACTTGTTCTAAACTTCATTTTACCAAGAAGTTTAACAAGTTCAGGGTGAATACCATGAACACCAACATCAAGTGTTGCCGACTCACCTTCCTCTTTGATCATTACTTCAACTTCTTTCTGCGCTTTCTCAACCATTTCTTCAATTCTAGCTGGATGAATACGTCCATCTACAATGAGTTTTTCAAGTGCGATTCTTGCCACTTCTCTCCTAATAGGATCAAATCCTGAAAGAATTACAGCTTCCGGAGTATCATCAATAATCAATTCAACACCTGTAAGTGTTTCAAGAGTTCTGATGTTACGTCCTTCACGTCCTATGATTCGACCTTTCATCTCGTCATTCGGAAGCTGAACCACTGAAATGGTTGTCTCTGAAACATGGTCAGCAGCACATTTCTGAATAGCTGTGACAACATAATCCTTTGCCTTTTTATCAGCTTCTTCCTTTGCTCTGCTCTCCATTTCCTTAATCATTACTGCAGTTTCATGTTTTACTTCATCTTCAACAATTTTTAACAAATGCTCTTTTGCCTGTTCAGAGGTCAAACCTGAAATTCGTTCAAGTTCCTGTACTCGCTCTTCGTTTAATCTTGCAACAACTTCCTTCTGTTTTGCAAGTTCTTCTTCACGCGCAACCAAACCAGCTTCTTTTTTTTCAAGAGACTCTGCTTTTTTATCGATACTTTCCTCTTTTTGCTGAACTCGTCTTTCATACCTTTGAGCTTCCGCTCTACGCTCTTTGATTTCCTTATCAAGTTCGTTCTTAGTTCTTATAGACTCTTCCTTGACTTCAAGTAAACCCTCACGTTTCTTGGTTTCAGCAGTTTTGAGTGCTTCATCGATAATTTCTCTAGCCTTATCTTCAGCATTTCCAATTGTAGCTTCTACATTCTTTTTATAATTAGAAATAGCTAAAAAGCCGATTGCCGCACATATCAACGCAGTAATAATTACAGCTATTACTATGCCCAGCATGTACAGGAGCACCTCCTTATTAAATTTTCATTGTACGATCTACGCGGAATAACATTTACAAATCAAGATTTAGATATAAATAACCATACTCTCTTTTAATAAATATCCCCGACTGCATTTATTCAAATACGCGTTTAACGCAAGAACCATATGCTGATATTACAACAAAACAATTTTACTCTTAATAACAAACTATGTCAAGTGTTATTGTTCAACATATGTATAAGTCTTTCAATTTTTTATTATTTTTCACCAACAACTTTATAAATTTTGTCCAAAGAAAAACCTTTTCTATATAAAAATGATATTATCTTTTGTTCTTCTTCAAAAGTAGCCTCTTCATTACTGTATTTCCTCTTTTTAACATACTTTTGAATCAGTTCTTCTTCAGCATCAAACTCATCATCTTCAGACAATTCATCATAAATAGACTTTACTACTTCTTTACAGATTCCCTTTTGTAAAAGCTTTTGTTCAATCTGCCTTCTGCTTTTACTATTCTTATTTTCTGAAATATAGTATCTGACATACCTTGTATCATCTATATATCCATAAGATTCAACATAAGCAACTGCTCTCTCAATAACCTCATCAGGATACATACCCTGTTTCAATTTTGAACTAATCTGATATTTAGTATAGTCTCTGCTTTGCAACAAGTTCATGCATCTTTGCTTTGCTCTCTTTGTAAGTATATCATCTATAATAAAATGATAATTATTTTGTTCTAATTCTTTGCCGGCATGTATACCATATTTACTCAATTCACTCTTGTATAAAGCAAATGCCACTTCATTGTCTATATATATCTTGACTTTATTCTTTGATACTTCAACTATATCAGTAACTATCATTCAAACCACTCTTATTCTTGTGTATCTGTAATATTATCATTATTTTCTTCTGTATTTTCTGATCCATCTGAAAGCAATCCATAATGTGCTCTTACTTTATTCTCGATATCTGAACATATTTCCGGATTATCTTTAAGATACTGTTTTGCATTTTCACGACCCTGACCTATTTTACTTCCATCATAAGCATACCATGCTCCACTTTTATTAATAACTCCAATATTAGCTGCAAGATCAAGTATATCACCTTCTGTAGAAATACCCTCACCAAACATAATATCAAACTCTGCCTCTTTAAACGGTGGGGCAATCTTGTTTTTTACAATTTTTACTCTTGTTCTGTTACCTGTAACTTCACCGCTCTGCTTAAGGGATTCTATTCTTCTTACATCAAGTCTTACTGATGAATAAAATTTAAGAGCACGTCCACCCGTAGTAGTTTCAGGATTGCCAAACATTACTCCTACTTTTTCTCTTAACTGGTTAATAAATATTACAGTACAATTAGATTTACTTATTACCGCAGTAAGCTTTCTAAGTGCCTGAGACATAAGTCTCGCCTGAAGTCCCACATGAGAATCTCCCATATCACCATCAATTTCAGCCTTAGGTACCAATGCGGCAACAGAGTCAACTACTACAATATCTATTGCCCCAGATCTAACCATTGTTTCTGTAATTTCAAGTGCCTGCTCACCATTATCCGGCTGAGAAATATACAGGTTGTCAATATCTACACCTATATTCTTTGCATATACCGGATCCAATGCATGTTCTGCATCTATAAACCCTGCAATACCACCACGCTTTTGAACCTCAGCAATCATATGTAATGTTACAGTAGTTTTACCAGATGATTCCGGTCCATATATTTCGATAATTCTTCCCTTAGGTATTCCTCCTAAGCCTAACGCAATATCAAGACTTAATGAGCCTGTAGGAATAGTTTCTATATTCATCTGAGCAGCCGGATCTCCTAATTTCATTACTGCTCCCTTACCATACTGTCTCTCAATTTGCACAAGTGCCGCATCTAATGCTTTTAACTTCTCTTCTCTTTCCATTTCTGCCTCCAATATTTTTATTATATAATATCAACTAAAAATTGTTTAGTACTATATTTCGAACATTATTTCAGAACGCATGTTTAATACATTTATACTATAAAACATCAGTTCGCGTTTGTCAATATAAAATAAAATGCTTTTATCATATTATTTCTTTCACTATTTATTCCGGGATTTATCTTTGATTTATTATAGAAATATTTTTAGATAATAGATAACTATTCAGTGTCTTCATAGTTATAATAATAGATTCATAATATATGTAAAAATGAATATAGCACCTACCGATATTACAAAAAATACATTATCACATTACTTTATGTAAATCAAGATTAATTTTACTTAAAAAGCAATGTAAATTCGGTTACTGTACACTTCGTTCCAGTAACGAGTAAAAATCCATGCAAAATTTGCAATACGAACAAGTTCGTTATGCAAATGGATTTTTACTTGACTACACTACGTTTTCTCACGGACTTAGCAGTAAATGCTAAGTCCTGTCTGAACAGTAACCGACTAATCGAAAAAAGACTTATATCACTTGTGTAACACAATGCATAAGTCTTTTTTATCACATATTCCTATATATTACCATCAAATAGTACATTTTTATTTTTTATTATATAATCAACTAATGAAACTATTGTAAGTATCACAGCTATCCACATAATAATCAATGTAATCATATTTAACGCTTCAATATTTGCTATCATAAGACATACCATAATCATCTGGAATGTTGTTTTAAATTTTCCCCAGTAGCTTGCCGCTATAACTATGTTATTATCAGATGCAATAAGTCTAAAACCACTGATAATAAATTCTCTACTAATGATTATTACAACAATCCAGGCAGGTATTCTTTCCATCTCAATGAGGCAAATAAGCGCTGCACTGACCAAAAGCTTATCAGCCAAAGGATCCATAAACTTACCAAAATTGGTAACAAGATTATATTTTCGTGCTATTTTACCATCTAACATATCTGTAAGACTGGCAATAATAAAAATGGCAAGTGAAATCCAGTCACTATAATCTCCACCTAAATCAGTAAGCAAAAACAAAACAAACGGAATAATTAAAATGACTCTAAATACAGTAAGTTTATTTGGTAAATTCATTGTCAATCTCTCCTATCAAGTCGTACTCATATGAACCTGTTATCTTAACTCTGACAAAATCACCTGTCATCAGCTCTTCACTTGTCTGTATAAATACTAACCCGTCAACATTAGGTGCATCTTTATAACTTCTTGCAACATATACATGTTCATCAGGAACTGCACCCTCAACCATTACAAGAACAGTTCTGCCAACCATTTCCTCTGCCTTTTCAAATGCTATTTCCTGTTGCAATTCCATTATTTCAGCCTGTCTGTCAGTCTTAATATCTTCATCAAGTTGATCATCAAACAACGCAGCTGGTGTATCTTCCTCCGGTGAATATGTAAAAACACCAAGCCTGTCAAATTCCATATCATTTACAAACTGCATCAACTCTTCATGATCTTCATCGGTTTCACCCGGAAAACCAGTTATAAGCGTTGTTCGCAGACATATATCGGGAATTTCTTTTCTAAGCTTTTCAACTATTGAAACAATTTCCTGCTTATTGGTGCGTCTGCCCATACGTTTAAGTATTCTATCCGTTCCGTGTTGAATAGGAATATCCAGATAATTGCAAATCTTATCTTCCTTTTTAATAGTCTCAATCAGTTCATCAGTTATTTCTTCAGGATAACAATATAATATCCTTACCCAGTACAACCCTTTGATTTCACATAATTTCTGAAGCAGTTTGGGAAGACTTTTTTTACCATACAAGTCCATACCATACAATGTAGTCTCCTGAGCCACAAGAATAAGTTCTTTGACACCGCTTTCCACCAATGTCTGTGCCTCTTTTATAAGACTTTCCATTGGTATACTTCTAAAGCTACCGCGCACTTTAGGTATTATACAATAAGAACAATGCTTATCACAGCCTTCTGCAATTTTAAGGTACGCATAATGTCCGCCAGTTGTTACTATACGTTTTTTGTCATATACCGGTTTACGATTAATATCTTCAATACAATTTTGACCTTTTCCATCAAGCACCCATTCAAGTACTTCTACTATGGCATCAATCGCAGTTGTTCCAATAATAGCATCAACTTCCGGAATTTCCTTTTGAATTTCTTCCTTATAGCGTTGAGCAAGACAACCACAGGCAATAAGTGCTTTAACCTCATTATTTTTACGAAGCTCACTCATTTCAAGCAATGTATTAATGCTTTCCTGCTTTGCATCATTAATAAAGCAGCATGTGTTAACAATAACCACATCTGCTTCATTCTCATCATCTGTTAATTCATATCCTTTTTGGGTAAGCATACCAAGCATCATCTCTGTATCTACAAGATTCTTGTCGCATCCCAAAGAAACAAATAAAATCTTCATATATTCTGCCACTTAATCCTCAGGCATTATTTTAATCATGCCTTTATTTAACTCATCAATTGCTATAGAAAGAGGCTTTGTCTGTTTTGTATTAACTAATGGTTCATCACCACCAATAATCTGTCTGGCACGCTTAGAAGTTGCCATTACAATTGAATAACGGCTGTTTACTACAGGTGCTTCACCAGGTTCAACCTCACTATTAACTACCTTCATTAAATCTGTGTAAGATGGATGTAACATATTTTTTCCTCACTTTACTAAAAGATAAAATAATTATTTATTTGATGAAGCCGTATAATTCCGGCACTCATATCATTAATATATTTCTGAAGCAAACTTATATTTCAATATCATCTGCTTCTTTTTCGTTATTTATTCCCTTTGCCCTGCCCGCAATTGTCTCCGGCAATAACGCAGAAAGAACAATCTGACTATTTTCCATTACAAGAACTGATTTGGTTTTTCTTCCCTGTGTGGCATCTATTACAGTTCCATTTTCTTTGGATTTTTGTACCATTCTTTTTACAGGTGCTGAATCAGGACTTACAATAGCTATTATTTTTGATGTATTGACAATGTTGCCAAAGCCAATATGTATAAGACTATCCAAAAAACACCTCTCCAAATATCACTATTCAATATTTTGAATCTGTTCCCTTACCTTTTCAATTTCAGTTTTCAGTTCGATTCCTATATTCGATATTGAAAGGTCATTAGCCTTTGATAGAACAGTATTAGCTTCTCTATTCATCTCCTGTGCAATAAAGTCAAGCTTACGTCCAATACTTCCACCGGCAATAAGCTCCTGCTTCATTGTCTCAATATGACTCTTTAATCTGACTATTTCCTCATCAACACAAACCTTATCCGCAAAGATTGTCACCTCTGTAAGAATACGTGATTCTTCAATTGTAGAATCTGATAATAGCTCTTTAACCTTGTCATTCAATTTATTTCTATACTCTTCAATAATCTTAGGAGATCTCTCTTCAATACCTCCTACTAATTCAAGCATGCCATCCAGCTTTGAAATCAAATCCTGTGCAAGATTATTTCCTTCTTTTATACGTGACTCAACAAATGACTGAGCAGCCTCATCTATTGCTTTTGCAAGAACTTTCCATATTTCTTCCTCATCAGCTGTCTGCTCCTCCATCGTAAATACTTCCGGGTATCTTGAAAGTGTAGAAACCCTGATATCATCATCAAGACCAAAATCAGCTGATATTTGTCGCAAATACTTTAAGTATTCAGATGCCAATTCCTTATTATATTTTACGCACACGTTATTTTCAGAAAAATCTTCATAAGTAATAAACATATCAATTTTTCCACGCTGAACGTATTTTTTCAATTCGTTTCTAATTGAACTTTCAAAAAAACTAAGTTTCTTGGGCATCTTAATATTCACATCAAGATATCTGTGATTTACTGCTTTCATCTCTACTGTAAATTTACGCTCTCCCTGAGCGACTTCGCTTCTACCGAAGCCTGTCATACTTTTTATCATGTAAATTCTCCTGAACAGTCCAAATCTGTTTTTATTTTGATACGATAACCAAAAAATCTCTAATCTAATACATTATAGAATAATACCTTCTCCACGTCAACAACTTTGATTACAATTTCAACTTGAAAACATACTCAAAAAATGATATTGTAAAAAAGTTATTTCTACCTATTAATATGTAAACTGTTTTTCGAGTTATTATGATATAAAACGGGAGGAAAAATGAAAAAAAATATCAATAAAAGGTCTATATTGTTATGGACTGTGCGAAATATCATTCCAATGTTTCTATTTCCAATACTAAATTTTTACCTATTTGAATTATACACACATAATCCATGGGAAACTATGAAAAGGCCAATACAGTTTCTCAATATATATTTTTTTGAATTATTGATGATTATATTTTTACTTGTATTCGGAAAATTAAAATCATCTTTGCGTCTTCAAAGTATATTTTTTATGATCACAGGACTCGCAAACTACTATGTTATCGAATTCAGGTCTGCGCCAATAATGCCTTGGGATATTTATTCAATAGGCACTGCCATGAGTGTGGCTGACAATTTCAAGTACACAGTAAAGAAAGAAACAGTCTTTGTTATAATTGGTTTTATGTTGATTATTATTCTGGAATCATTTGTAAACCTTGAAATAAAAAAACTGGAGCCTTTTGTTGCAGACATAATTAGTAAAAATAAGAAAACAAAGAAAAATAAAAAAAATCTTATCCATAATGAAAAACTGGAAAATATACAAAGGGTTTTTTCTCATAAAAATATACTTATAGCCAGAATTACAATGCTTTTATTATCACTAATAATGTTATCCGGCTTTGTCAATATGCTTCATCAGGACAGTACAATTACTAAATACAAAATGTACGATAAGCTATTCACACCTACAGTAATGAGCAAACGCGATGGTACTGCTGTTGCATTTTTAATGGAATTAAAATTCTTATCCATTGATAAACCGGATGGATATAGTGATAAAAAAGCCAATGAAATACTTTCATCATATAGTTTGGATGAACAGGTCACTGACAAAAAACTGCCTAATATCATCGTTATAATGAATGAGGCTTTCTCTGACCCTAAGATACTTGGAGACTTTGAAACAAACAAGGATTACATGCCATTTATGCATAAAATGTTAAATGGTGAATATCCTGATTCTATTTCAGGTTACCTCGATGTTTCTGTACTCGGTGGAAATACTGCTAATACTGAATTTGAGTTTCTTACCGGTAATACTATGGCTTTTCTTCCACAGGGAAGTGTTGCATACCAGCAATATCTCAAAAATGAACTACCTTCTTTGCCGCTTCATTTAAAAAAGCTCGGATATAAAACTATTGCAATGCACCCCTATAACAGTACTGGCTGGGAAAGAAACAGAGTGTATCCAATACTCGGTTTTGATGATATGTACTTTATAAAAGATTTCAAATCACCTGAAAAAATCAGGAAATATGTAAGTGATCAAAGCTGTTATGATAAAATCATAGAACTATATGAAAACAAATCAGATGACAGCCCACTTTTTGTTTTTAATGTAACAATGCAAAACCACTCATCATATTCTGAAGAATTTGACAATTTTAATCCTGATATAGAAGTATCCGACAGTTCTTCAAAAACATTAAATAATTATTTGTCTCTGATGAAAATATCAGATGCCTCTATAAATGATCTGATAAATTATTTTTCAAATCAGGAGGAAGAAACTGTTATCGTATTTTTTGGAGACCATCAGCCAACAGATTCAGTTATATCAAACATTTGGAAGCTTAATAATAAAAGTGGAAGCAATTTATCTCAGGAGGATACAAACAACCGATACAAAGTACCATTTTTTATATGGAGCAATAACAGTATGAATTCTGCTTCAAATGTTGAATTAAGCGTAAACTTCCTCAGCTCGTACTTATTAGATGCATGCGGTTTACCAAAGGATAATTATAATAATTTTCTTTTAGACCTGTATTCAAAATATCCTGTTGTGACATCAATACGCGCACAAAACAGCAATAATGAAAGCAATGATATAAAGGATGTAAAAACAGAATTAAATAACTATGCCATAATCCAATACCATAATCTATTTGGGAAGAAATAAAGGAGACTCTCTTAAATGAAACTACTACTTTCAAAAAATATCAGTATTAATACTTTCAAATCAAAGTCAAGGAAATTTGATTTGCTCTATTTTTTATCATTTACAGTACCTTTTTTAATAATGCTTACAATATTTGCAATACGCGAAATATATCCCTTTGGTGAAAAGGAACGCTCATTTCTCCATATTGATATGTATCATCAGTACTTTCCTTTCCTGGTTGAGTTTTATCATAAGCTAAAAAATGGGGAAAGCCTTTTATATTCATGGAATACAGGTATAGGTTCAAACTTTGTTGCATTGTATGCTTATTATCTTGCAACACCAACAAACTGGCTATGCTTATTTGTTCCTGAGCAGTATCTGATGGAATTTATATCGTATATGGTGATTGTAAAAATCGGTTTATGTGGTCTTTCTTTTACATACTATATAAGAAAGCATTACCAGACAAACAGTTATTATATATTGATTTTTTCTGTTTTTTATGCATTGTCAGGATATTTGGCAGCCTATAACTGGAATGTTATGTGGTTAGATGTTATCGTCCTGGCACCGGTAATAATATTAGGACTTGAAAAGCTTGTATATGAAGGCAAGTGCAGACTTTATTGCATTACTTTAGGACTATCAATATTATCAAACTACTATTTATCTATAATGCTATGCATATTTCTCGTTTTGTACTTTGTAGTTTTGATGATTGGCAAAAAGCCTGATGAAAAACACAACTCAGCTAACATTGTATTTCCAGGCTTGAACAAAATATCAAATTACTATATTAAGGCTGTGATTCGTTTTGCGGTATATTCTTTACTTGCCGGTGGCATGGCTGCCATATTGCTTTTACCTGAACTGGCGGCTTTAAAATTTACAGAATTTAGTGATATAAGTTTTCCAACTAAAATAAAAACTTACTTTTCTGTAATCGATATGTTAGCTCGACATTCCTTTAATGTAGTTGTTGAAACAGGTCTTGATCATTGGCCAAATATCTATTGTGGTGTAATGGTATATTTACTTTTACCGCTATATGTGATACAGAAAAAAATACCATTAAGCAGAAAAGCTCCACGATTACTGTTACTTGCATTTATGCTGATAAGTTATTCAACTAATGTACTTAATTTTATATGGCATGGATTAAATTATCCTGATTCATTACCTGCAAGACAGTCATTTTTATATATTTTCCTGCTGCTTACAATGTGTTTCGAGGAATTTCAGTATATAAAAGAGCATTCAAGCAAAGATCTTACTACGGTTTTAGCATCTGTAATTGGTTTTGTTCTGTTATGTGAAAAACTGATTACTGATGATTCTTTTACAGGCATATGTTTCCTTATCACAGGAATACTAATAATCATATACGGACTTTTGATTCATTCTTACAGGAAAAATTCTACTGCTCCTAAATGGCTAATAATAATTACAGCAATTATAGTGATAATAGAATCCGGTACAAACACATTTCTCACAAGCTGTCCAACAGTTTCAAGAGAAACATATTTATCAAATTATGATTCGTATGAAATTATTACACAAAGAACAATCGAAAAGGAAAATCATGATTTTTTCAGATTTGAAAAATTTGCCAGAAGAACCCAAAACGATGCTATGCTAATTGGTTTTCCGGCGGCATCATATTTTTCTTCAACCTTAAATTCATTAGTATCTAATTTTTATGAGACCTACGGTCTCAAAGGAAGTCGTGTAAATTATTGTTTTGATGGAGCTACTCCTATTACTGCTGCACTTCTCGCAAACAGATATATGCTTTATACAATAAATCGTGACTATGATAATCTTTATGAATTAGCTGATACAGAAGGCAGCTTATATTTATATAAAAATAAATATACATTACCTTTGGGATATATGATACCTTCTGAAAATACTAATGATTTATCCTATAATATAGAAAATACTGAAGAAATCACAAATTCCACAAATAATTACGAAGAATCAACTGATGATTATGGTCTTGATATGAGCATAATGAATATGTTCACATCTGCTAATGATGCTGATGAAATTCTGGAAAACGCTGATAATAGTAAAAGTAATCTTAATCCAATAGAACAGCAAAATCTGCTTGTCAGAAGACTTGGAATAAATGAGGATGCATTTACCCCTGTTGATATCAGTGTATATGGTGATGAAGCTGATTTGTATATTGAAGAAGACGCACATTATTATGCATATAGTGAAAACAAAAAAATAGATAATATTAAAATGAAGTATGAAAATGAATCCAAAACATTTAAACAGATTAAAAAGAAATATATACTGGATTTAGGATATCATACTTTTGGACAACAGATTTCATTAAACTCTGAAAATAAACAGGATTTAAATATATCTGCATACAAATTAAATGAAGATGTTTTAAAAATGTTTATAGATAAATTAAGCAAGCAGACCATGTCTGTTAACCATTATGACGAAACAAGTATTTCCGGTTCAATCAATGTTACTACTCCAGGTCAGTTAGTTTTATCTGTTCCTTATGAACCAGGATGGACACTTACAGTTGATGGTGTCGAACAGAATATAGACCTATTTGAAGATGTATTTATAAGCACTTATCTTGATAGTGGAAATCATGAAATTTACTTATCCTACTACCCGCAAGGATTAAATGCCGGAATTATTTTATCAGTAATAAGCATACTAATATTTGCACTTATACAAATATATATTTCAAAAAAATCTGATCTGTAATCAAGTAAATAATTACACTATCGCAATTTCCTATAACTTAACAAAAAAGCTGTATTGAATAAAAACATTTCAATACAGCTTTTTTGCTATTCCTCTATTTGTTGCAATCCGGATATATCCGAATCAATTACTAATGAATAGTTTGTATAATAAACTACAAATCCCGGTTTTGAACCATTAGGCTTCTTTACATTCCTCTTTAGAGTATAGTCTATCTCTGCCTTCTCCTGCCCTCTTGCCTGAGAATAATAAGCAGCAAGTCTGCCAGCCTCTTCAAACACTCTATCAGGTAATTCTTCGCCATTTGACTTTACTACTACATGCGACCCGGGCATTCCTTTTGCATGAAACCACCAGTCATTGCCTGAAGCAAACTTAAATGTAAGTTCTTCATTCTGATAATTATTTTTTCCCACATAAATATGATACCCATCAGAACTTAAATAATGAAAAGGCTTACTAGTTATCTTAACCTTTTTGGTATTACCTTTTCGCCTTATATATCCACTCTCAATTAATTCTTCTTTTATCTGTACCAAATCTTCTTCTTTTAATGCTATATCAAGTGAATTACTAATAGAAGATAAATGCTCTATCTCATCCTTTGTCTCTTTTGTTAAAGAAGTGAGTGCTTCATACGTTCTTTTTAGTTTTTGATATTTATCAAAATACTTTTTAGCATTTTCTCCAGCAGTAATCATAGGATCTAATGGAATGGTTATCATTTCATTATCATAATAGTTTAATGCTTCCATCGACCTGGCACCAGGCTCAACCCCATATCCATATGCATTCAACAGTTCTCCATACACTCTATACTTTTCACGTTTTTCAGTATCCTCAAGCTGTTTAACCTGAAGATCATATTTTTTTATATTTCTCTCCAATGCTGTCTGAACTATTCTTCTAAGATCAACTGAACGCTGTCTAATACGTGTTATCGTATTTTTTTCTGCATAGTAGTATTCTAATAGCTGTGAAATATCCTCAAATCTTTTAATGCTGTCTTCTGAAGCACCAAAAGAAGTAAGTAAAATAGCAGCATATTCTGCAGGCTGATTATTTTCATATACCACGTTTGGCTCAAACTTTTTATTTCGTATATTAGCAGCCAATTCTAACAATTGATACGATATACTGTTAATCTCATTTTCTACAAGCGCACCTGTAGCCTTATCAGCATCAACCTTAGACCTATAGCATATTTCATGTGCAATACATGGTGATATTCCTGTAAAACCAGTATATATCGCTTTGTAAACCGGTAAACTCTTTGCCTTTAAAACATCTGGTATCTCAATTTCAGATACTTGTAATAAATCAGATTTATCCTGTGCCTTCGGTATAAAATATTCACGTCCCGGAAGCACCTCACGCACCGAACTAACCATGCCCGAAATATGTTTTATGCTGTCTATTATAACATTTTGATCGTCGCAGAAAATAATATTACTATGTTTTCCCATAAGCTCAATTAATAAATATTTTCTGCATATATCTCCTAATTCATTTAAATGCTCTAATTCCAGCTTGACAATTCTTTCAAGTCCCGGCTGTGTAACAGAAATAATCCTGGCATTTTGAAGATGCTTTCTCAAAAGCATACAAAAATTAGGTGCAGTCATTGGACTTGTCTTATTTTTATCAGTTAAATAAATCAAAGGAAGTGAAGCATCTGCAGACATAACAAGCCTGACTTGTCCCACACTACCTTTGATTGTTAATAATAATTCATCTTTTTCAGGCTGTGCAATCTTATAAATCCTGCAGCCAGTAATTTTTTCCTGCAATTCATTTACAATAGCAGCTATTGTAACTCCATCAAATGCCATAATATAAATTCCTTTTCAAAAATATCAATACCAAAACACTCCTCTAAGATTTTACTCTTAGAAGAGTGTTTATTTTAAATATTAACCAATCATCCAATCATACATAGCCTGATACTTGAGGGCTGAAGCTCCCCAAGAGAAATCCATAGCCATGCCACGATCAATAATCTTATTCCAATCGCGCTTTCTGTCATAATAGATTCTTTCGGCATATCTAATCGTAGAAAGCATCTCATGTGCATTATAGTTTGCAAAACTAAATCCTGTACCTGTATTTTCAAATTCATTGTATGACTGAACAGTATCCTTAAGTCCTCCTGTCTCACGAACAATTGGAACTGTACCATATCTTAAAGACATTAACTGGCTAAGTCCACATGGCTCGAATAATGATGGCATAAGGAACGCATCACAAGCTGCATAAATTCTATGAGAAAGTTCTTCTGAATAATATATATTAGCAGAAACCTTTCCATGATATTTCCAGTCAAAATGACGGAACATATTTTCATACTGTTCCTCACCTGTACCAAGAACAACAAGCTGTACTGCATCTTTACTACACATCTCATCCATAATGTATGCAACAAGATCCATACCCTTCTGATCAGTAAGACGAGAAACAATACCTATCATCATCTTCTTATCATTTTCCTCAAGACCTAACTGACGCTGCAAATCTCTCTTATTCTTGACTTTTTCTTTTCTGAAATTACCTGCAGTATAATTATGAGTAATAAATTTATCTGTCTCCGGATTATATTCAGCATAATCTATACCATTTACTATGCCTCGTAAATCCATCTTTCGCGCATTAAGAAGTCCGTCAAGTTTTTCTCCATAGAAAGGTGTCTTAATCTCTTCTGCATATGTATCACTTACTGTTGTAATAGCATCTGCATAAGTAAGTCCACCCTTTAACAAGTTACCATCCTTAAAGAATCCAACTTTATCCGGCTGGAAATATGAATTGTCAAGTCCTGTAATATACTGTACTGTTTTGATATCATAAATTCCCTGAAATTTAAGATTGTGAATTGTCATTATAGACTTAATTCCTCTGTAGAATTCACCCTGTGCAAATCTTTCCTTTAAATATACAGGGATAATTCCTGTCTGCCAGTCATGGCAATGTATAATGTCAGGTCTGAAACCAACTACCGGAAGAATTGACAAAGCTGCCTTTGAGAAAAATACAAACTTTGATAACTCTTCTACTACATTATCGCTATATGGTCTGTATCCATTAAAGAACTTCTCATTATCGATGAAATAGTATATTATACCATCAACATTTGCTTCAAGAACTCCTACATATTCCTGCTGTCCCATGAAATCCATATAAAAATGTGTTCTATACTCCATTTTTGACTTCATAGTATCAGATATACACATATATTTAGGTAAAATTATTCTGGCATCAAAATATCTTTTATCATAATATTTAGGTAAAGAACCTACAACATCTGCCAATCCACCAGTCTTAATAAAAGGCACACCCTCTGAAGCCACAAATAAAATATTTTTCATAATACGAATTCCTTCCTCAAATAAAACTCTTATAGCCTGCAAACCATTTCCCAAAAATTGCAAACTCTTACAAGGCAATTATACACATCTATTTTTAGAATGTAAAGCAAAGAATTACATATCATTAAAATATTACCATATTTTTATAATGTAATATTTATTCGCGATAGTGTAATCTGATTTTATCAGCAATCAATGCAATAAATTCTGAATTTGTTGGTTTGCCTTTACCTATATTGATTGTATAGCCAAACAATGCATCCAAAGTCTCCATTTTTCCTCTGCTCCATGCAACCTCAATGGCATGCCTTATTGCTCTTTCCACCCTGCTGGGGGTAGTCTGAAACTTTTTAGCTATTGATGGATATAAAATCTTTGTTATTGAATTTAACATTTCAATGTCTTCAACAGACATCATTATCGCCTCGCGCAAATACTGGTATCCTTTGATATGTGCCGGAACTCCTATTTCATGAATCATATCTGTAACATCTTTTTCAAGATCATGTGCTTCGATATTACTTTTATCTATATAACTTCCCAATTTATTATCATTATGTGCATTGCTACTATTTTTTGTAACTCCATTTCCAGCAGGAACCGTAATCATTATCTGAAATTCTTTATCCTTATTAAGTAAATCGCTTAGAATACTAAATATCCTTTCATTGTCCTTTGGTGTAATTACATTAAGCTGCTCCATAATTTACCTCCATTTTAATACCCTTAAATCAAAATAATCCTAACGTCTGCCAAATATGTTTATCGCGTAAAAAATCCCGATTCACACTACGCGGTCGCAATTTCTTAGTAAAAAACTTACAACATTTGGCAATGTCATTATATAAAGATATTAATTTATTATGCAACATAATGTTATCGCGAACTTTGCGCGATATATCCACAATTCGCCATATACCCCTAAAACCTTGAAAATACAAACATTTTAGAATAAATTATTATGTCAACTTATTTCAAAAATGGGATAAAATGAATATGATTATATCTAAAAAATGCGATTTTACGCGATAAAAAATCAAATCATATTATTCTTATAATATTTTTTTGAATTTATTTCCAAAAATATGTTGACAAAAATCGTATTATTAAGTATACTAAACAAGTCGGTTGCGATACCGAGTAAATACGTTAGTATTTGAATTTGGGGTCTTAGCTCAGCTGGGAGAGCATCTGCCTTACAAGCAGAGGGTCACAGGTTCGAGCCCTGTAGGCCCCATTTAATCAAATATTATTATGGCGAGATAGCTCAGTTGGCTAGAGCACATGGTTCATACCCATGGTGTCGAGGGTTCGAATCCCCCTCTCGCTACTACTTTATAGAGAGGCGAAAACGTTGTTTTACAGTGTTTTCGCTTCTTTTTTTGTTATACAAATGCATGTATATTCTTCCAAAAATATACATGCACTATTTCTGCATTATTTCATTTTAGAAAAATCCATAAAGCTGTCTTCACTTGCAAATTCGGATTTTACAACCTTAACAGCAACGAATTTGTTTCCATTTGATACAGCCTTATCAAATTCATTTTTTCCTGAATTAAGAGTCCACTGACCAGCTTTCTCATTAACAGTAATATTGCCATCAACATCACCCTCAAATCCATCTACACTTATAGAAGAAGGATTTAATTCCATCATTTTATCAAAATCACCGTTTTTGTATTCTTCAAGCTTATCAAGAATCTCCTGCGCAATCACCTCAGGTAATGCATTTGTACTTTCAATAACAAGATTATAATTGCTCATATCATAATAATCTATATCATATATATCTTTGTAACGTACTGTTTCAAGCTTCTGTCTGTTTATCAAAGCCTTTTTGCAGGCTTCCTGTGAAGCGTAAGACTCAGAATTTGCTCTAAGGCTGTCATTAAACACTCTTCTGCTTGCTTCATCAATATCAGTAATAACAAATACCTTAAAGCTGTTTGGAGCAAAGTTCCATGCAAGTCTTGAATCAAAAACTACCATATCTCTTTCTTCGCCTATTTTAGTAGTCATATCATCTATCATCTTATCAACAGAACGGTCACCTTTACTTGCCGCTTCATTTACCTGCTTATTGAATTCCTCAACAGACAATCCCTTTTCCATAGCAAGCTGTCTGAATATATTTCCTGTAGATACTATTTCAAATCCCTTTTCCTTAAGAATCTTAGCTACACTTGACTTACCACTTCCAAGATTACCAGTAATTGTAATATTCATATTTGCACCTTATCCTTTCACAAAATGTTTTACATTAATGTAATTGCTTATAACGCAGAAAATGCCCAAATCCATACCTTTTGGGATTTGAGCACTCCTTTCGCAGATACCAAAGTATAATAATCCAATTATATTGGAAGCTCACTTTAGTACAACAATGGACTAGACGAGAGTCGAACTCGTGTCCGAAAGACAATTCCCTGTCCTTCTACGAGTGTAGTTTGTTATTTGACATTCCCTTCACCACACGAAAACAAACATCCTTGTGGCTTTAGTAGCTTCATAATACGTCCACCTGCTCAAAGCTTTGCAGATGCCGTTTCTCACATAGTCGAAGCCTGGCTCCTGAAGTGTGAGTGCCTCAGGTCAGACTGCTGCCATTAGGCAGCGAATGCTAAATTTTCTTCAGCGTTTAATTTTAATTTGGCCATTTGACGCATTACCATACGACTCGCTTCTCCAGCTGCATATCCCCCGTCGAAACCTTTACTAGCCCTTATTATTAGAAAATAATTTTATCACAACTAATTCGATATATCAATATATATCCAAAAAAACTTTTAAATTATGTAACAGTTCAGCCTTTATGTGTTGGCAAACGGACGAAGGATAACCTTTCCACTGATATAAAGAGTATACCAAAAAAGCTCAAAAAAAGCGAATTACAGTCAATCTGCGTTTCGTCAAAATGACGGTGGATAACTACTCGATTTCATTTAAAAATTTGTACTCATACGCCATCAGTACTCAGAAAACTGTCAGAATCAAAGAAGTTATGCACACACTGACACATATGAAAATCTTATGATTCTCATTTGACCTGATTTTCTAAGCCGGTTGTGGATAATAATGAGTGAAGTTTATAAAAAAATTCGGCAATTTTTCATGATTTTTTGTCTGTTCTGTTCACGCTATTGAAAGCTGAAATACGCAGAAAACGGCTGAAAACATTCCGTAGACTGCCCGGTGGAGAATGGTGATATTTCCTTATATGGTGC
>JAFPAQ010000151.1 GCA_017424235.1 Lachnospiraceae bacterium
TAATAGATGAGCAAGGAATTATTATTAAAGCAAATGATAGGGTGAAAGCAGCCGAGGACCCGGAAAAAATGCTGCAGGAATTAGAATAATGAAAATAATATTATCTCCAGCAAAAAAGATGAATATAAACCTTGATACTTTAGAACCTATGGGATTGCCCATGTTTATTGATAGGTCTACGGAAATATTAGCTTGGTTAAAAGGCAAGTCTAAAGATGAGCTAAAGGAATTGTGGAAATGCAATGATAAAATCGTGGAGCAAAATGTGAGACGTTTAGAGAATATGGACTTGTACCATAGGCTTACACCAGCGATATTATCATATGAAGGAATTGCGTACCAGTACATGGCTCCTACAGTATTTGAGGATGGGCATTTTGAATATATACAGGAACATCTAAGGATATTATCAGCGTTCTATGGTGTTTTGAAGCCAATGGATGGAGTAACACCTTACCGCTTAGAGATGAAGGCAAAAGCTACAATCGGAAATGAAAAAAACTTATATGAATATTGGGGAGATATGCTTTACAAAGGTGTTAGAGATGAGAAAGGCATTATAATTAATCTGGCATCAAAAGAATATTCTAAATGTATCGAGAGATATCTATCCGAAGAAGATACCTATATATCTATAACATTTTGCGAATTATCTGTCGGGAAACTGGTAACAAAAGGTACTTATGCAAAAATGGCACGAGGTGAAATGGTTAGATTCATGGCAGAAAACTGCATTGAAAATCCCGAAGAAATAAAGAAATTCAATAGACTTGGATACATTTTTAGAGAAGACTTATCTTCTAAAATAGAATATGTTTTTGAAAGAAGACTGTGATTTTGTTATCACAGTTTTTCTTTACTTCATAAAGATATATGGTATAATATTTTTATGGCATATGCCAAAAAAAGAGGTGTTAAGATGCCAAGATGTAGAAAGAGAATAGTATGTAAAGAGCCTGATGTTAAAGTGTTTATACCTCAGCAAAATGATAACAGCGAAATGTTGATTATGACTGTTGATGAATACGAAAGCATAAGACTGATTGACTTGGAAGGATTCAGTCAGGAAGAATGTGCTAATAAGTTAGGTGTTGCACGTACAACTGCTCAATTAATTTATAATAATGCGAGAGAAAAAATTGCAAAGGCGTTAGTGATGGGAAAGGGGCTTCAAATCGAAGGTGGAAATTATGTGCTTTGTGATGGAAGCCCGCATTGTAAAAAATGTCATTTAACGAAATCTTACTTGAATCAAAGACAATTACAAGAAAAGGAGAATGGAATTATGCGAATAGCGGTAACATATGACAACGAAGAGGTATTTCAGCATTTTGGAAGAACCGAGAATTTTAAAGTATATGAAATAGAGAATAATCAAGTCATTTCTTCGGAAGTGATTAGCTCAAATGGACAAGGACATGGTGCTCTGGCAGGAGTGCTTGCAACAAATCAGATAGATGTACTTATTTGTGGCGGTATCGGAGGCGGTGCACAGATGGCGCTTGCAGAAGCCGGAATAGAACTGTGTGCAGGTGCAACGGGAAATGTGGATAAAGCAGTTTCAAGTTATCTTGCCGGTACACTTGTAAATACCGGTTCAAATTGTAATCACCATCACCATGAGGATAGACATACATGTGGAGACCATGGATGTGGAAAGCATTAATTTATAAAACGAATTGAGGTGTAAGAAATGAAAGTGGTAATTGTAGGTGGTGTGGCTGGTGGAGCTTCGGCCGCAGCAAGAATTCGCCGTCTGGACGAAAGTGCAGAAATAATTGTTTTTGAAAAGACAGGATATATTTCTTACGCCAATTGTGGTCTGCCATATTATATCGGTGATGTAATCACAGATTCCAGTGACTTGACACTTCAGACGCCGGAAAGTTTTTGGACAAGATTTCGGATTTTAGTAAAAGTAAATCATGAAGTAACTAACATTGATGTGACCCAAAAGACAGTAACAGTAAAAAATCTGCTTACAGGTACAGAATGTGAGGAACCCTATGATAAGCTCTTATTATCTCCGGGTGCAAAACCTGTAAGACCAAATCTGCCCGGAATTGACAGTGAAAAGATTTTTTCGCTAAGAACAGTAGAAGATACGTTTCGGATTCATGATTATTTGGAAAAAACAAAAGCGCAAAGTGCTGTGATTGTGGGCGGAGGCTATATAGGTATTGAGGTTGCGGAAAATCTTAAGGAAAAAGGTCTTAATGTGACGATTGTTCAGAGGCCGAATCAGTTGATGAATACGCTGGATTATGATATGGCTTCGTTTGTTCATAGTAAGCTTCGTGCAAAGGGGATTTCATTAAGACTGAATAGTAATGTTACCTCTTTTCGACAGGATGGGGAACGTATTGTGACCCTGCTGGAAGATAATAGTGAAATAGCAGCTGATATGGTTTTGCTTGCCATAGGAGTGGCACCCGAAAATAGTCTTGCAAAACAAGCAGGACTAAAGCTTGGTGTAAAAGGAAGTATTGTCGTAAATGATCGTATGGAAACCTCTGTACAGGATATTTATGCTGTGGGTGATGCTATTCAGGTGAAACATTTTGTGACAGAAGAAGATACCGTAATTGCACTTGCAGGACCGGCAAATAAGCAGGGACGTATTGCAGCAGATAATATCTGTGGAGGGGATAGTCATTATCAGGGTTCTATGGGTTCCTCCATAATAAAGATATTTGATATGACTGTTGCAGGAACTGGTTTGACTGAGAAAGTAGCTAAATCTATGGGAATTGATTGTGAAAGTGTTGTCCTTTCCCCAGCTTCTCATGCAGGTTATTATCCCGGTGCAAAAGTTATGACCATGAAGGTTGTTTTTGAAAAGGAATCCCTAAAGCTTCTTGGCGCACAGATAGTTGGATTGGAAGGCGTAGATAAGAGATTGGATGTTCTCGCTACAGCAATCCATTGTGGTATGAAAACAGAAATGCTTAAGGATTTGGATTTGGCATATGCACCACCATTTTCATCTGCAAAAGACCCTGTAAATATGGCTGGTTTTATGATTGAAAATATAAGTAAAGGAATGATTAAGCAGTATCATTGGGATGAGGTTAAAGATTTACCGAGGGACGGAAGTGTTACATTATTGGATACCAGAACGGCATATGAGTACAAAAGTGGACACATTGATGGGTATATCAATATTCCGGTGGATGACTTGAGAGACCAATTAAATGAACTTGATAGAAGTAAGCCAGTCTATGTAATATGTCAGAGCGGATTAAGAAGTTATATAGCTTGTAGAATCCTGTCTCAGAACGGCTTTGACTGTTATAATTTTTCGGGTGGTTACAGATTTTATGCCAGTGTAATTAAGGAAAAGGAAATGAGTGAATATACATATCCTTGTGGTATGGAAAAATAAAAGAAGAGGAGGTATTTCATGCGGTACATATGTCAAATTTGTGGATATGTTTATGATGATGAGAAAGAAAAAAATCCATTTGACCAGTTGCCGGAGGATTGGAAATGTCCGCTATGTGGAGCGGCGAAAACAGATTTTACGCCGGAAACATCAAAGGCAGAGGTAAAGAATGTTAGTGTGAACACAGAAACTGCAGATATGAAAAAGTTATCGGCAGGGCAGTTGGCGGCAGTATGTTCGAACCTTGCAAGGGGATGCGAGAAACAGTACAAACAAAAAGAAGCAACGCTATTCAAAGAACTGGCAGACTACTTTACTGCTATTACGCCTGTAAAGAATGATGCAACGGTCGAAAATGTGGTTAAACTTTTGCAGGAGGATATAGATAAATATCCTACTGTTAGAGCTGTTGCGGACCAAAATAAAGATAGGGGTGCAGCAAGAATCTGTGTATGGGGTGAAAAGGTTACAAGAATGCTTTCATCACTGGTAAACAGATATCTGAACGAAGGAGAGGCAATGCTTGCTGATACAGACATTTGGGTTTGTACAGTGTGTGGGTTTGTATATATTGGAGAGACACCA
>JAFPAQ010000152.1 GCA_017424235.1 Lachnospiraceae bacterium
GTATCAGATTTAATGAAAAAGATGTAAGAAAAACCAGTCGTGTATCTATGGGTGTAATTGGCATGAACCTTTCATACGACGATGAAGTTGTTGCAATGCAGCTTGATACACAGGGTGATTATATATTTATGGTATCTGAGTATGGTATGGGTAAAAGGACAGCACTCAGTGAATTTACAGTACAGCATCGTGGCGGTAAAGGTGTTAAATGTTATAAAATTACAGAAAAGACCGGAAATGTTGTAGCTGCTAAAGCTGTGTATGATGATACTGAAGTTATGATTATTAATACTGAGGGCATTATTATCCAGATAATGGTAGACGAAGTATCAATACTTGGACGTATCACATCAGGTGTCAAAATAATAGACATGGATTCAGAGAAAAAAGATATAGTTGTGGCAAGTATGACAAGAGTAAGAGATACAGTTCCTGATGAAATGGAGACAGAAGAAAAATCAGAAACAGAAGATAATAGTAACGAATAGTTACACATATTGGCCCGGCGAGTAGTATTGTCGGGTCATTTTTTACTCTATAGGAAAGTTCGTACTATAGAGTAAAAAACGCTCCGCGAGGATCGCACTGCGGCGAAAAGGAATATGTCTCTTGTGCGACCCGCCGCAGGCGGAGAGTTTCGCAAGCGAAACTCTTTATTGATTTATAATTAAACTGGAGGAATATTATGAGAGAAATATCAACAGATGTTATAACAAGAAATATAAAAGAAATGTGTATAGAAGCAAATTATATTTTGGAAAATGATGTTAAAGGCAGAATTTTATCTGCAGAGGATACTGAAGAAAGTATTCTTGGAAAACAGATATTAAATCAGTTAAATGAAAATATGAATATTGCAGAGAATGAAAATATTCCTATATGTCAGGATACGGGAATGGCAGTAGTATTTTTAAAGATAGGCCAGGATGTCCATATAAATGGTATTTCTATCGAAGATGCAGTTAATGAGGGAATAAGACAGGGATATACGGAAGGATATTTAAGAAAATCTGTAGTAAAAGATCCTGTAATTAGAGAAAATACAAAGGATAACACGCCGGGAGTAATTCATTATGAAATAGTACCGGGAGATAAGATTGATATCACAGTTGCTCCAAAAGGATTTGGAAGTGAAAATATGAGCCGTGTATGCATGTTAAAACCTGCCGATGGTATAGAAGGCATAAAAAATGCTGTAATAGAAACAGTAAAACTTGCGGGACCAAATGCATGTCCTCCTGTTGTAGTAGGTGTTGGAATAGGTGGAACATTTGAAAAATGTGCAATTCTGGCAAAAAAAGCATTAACAAGAGACTTAGATTCACATAATGAAATAGATTATGTTCATAAGCTTGAGGATGAGCTTCTTGAAGAAATTAATAAAATTGGAATAGGTCCGGGTGGTCTTGGTGGAAAAAATACAGCTCTTGGTGTAAACATAGAAACATATCCAACACATATTGCCGGAATGCCGGTAGCAATAAATATGTGTTGTCATGTAAATAGACATAAGCATAGAATTATTTAATTTAGATTAACA
>JAFPAQ010000153.1 GCA_017424235.1 Lachnospiraceae bacterium
ACAACTTTCAGTTCTCAAATAACGATTTTTATGGGATTTAATAACTGTTATATTTTGTTATAGAAATCTTGTCAAACCCTTGAAAATACTAAACTTTTCACTGGTGTCCTTTCCATTACATCTTGTATTGTGTTATATCGTTCTACCCTTGTTTACAAACCCTCATAAGGGAAAAAACAAGGGAAAGAAAATCTGGTAACAACTTATAACAAATTATGAAAATGGCAGTTGGAATTGGATGGAATGCTTATAATACATTTTTATGAAAGGACCGATTGAATGAATATAATATATGCAGATTACAACATTTACCATAACAGCATTGATATATGTACTTATGCCGGATATATTCTTCGGATTGATTGTGCAAAGGCAGAGGAAGGATTAAAGACTACTCCTAATTCAGAGTGTGTATTAAATGCTCTTGCGGTAGACAATCCGCTGGAATATGCAAGGTTATATCTTGATGGAACTATGCAAATGTGGATTGATGCGGAAGATTCGTTAGAACTTTGGTAAATAATTTTCGAGTCAAAGAAAGCACCAAATGATTTGTAACGTCATTTGGTGCTTGTTCTATAGATTTCGTCCCTGATACTGTATTGTTACCACATAAACGGTTTTTTGTGGTTCGTCAATGCGGAAAATGGCAATATAGTTATCAATCAGTAACTGTCTGTAACCTTTACCAGCATATCTACCCTCGTTTCGCTCTTGGTGGGACTGTGGAAAGGTATCTAGGCTTAAAACAGCTTTCTTAATTCGGTCAACTTGTCCTTTGGCGTTTTCAGGAGCCAATTTTTCATTTGCGATATACTCGTAAATGTGGTCTAATTCACGGATTGCTCTGGGGTTGACTTTAACCTTGTATTTATCCAAAATGTTTTTTCTCCAATTCTGCAAAAACTATTTCGGCATCAACTGCTTCTGCTCCATTTGCAATTTCTTGCTCGGACTCGAAGATTGCTTGGTCGATACGATTCATTCTTGCGAATTTATCATATAGTTCACTGCTCATTACAACTAAGTCGCTATATCCGTTTTTGGTAATAAAAATAGGCTCCTGTTCCTTGTGTGCGATATTGGAAATCTCGGTTGTATTGCGTAAATCCTTAATAGGCATAATAAGTGGCATGATATTTCACTCCTTTCTTGGACATAATTATAGCATAATTATGTCCATAAAGGCAATATAAAATGCGTATCTTCACAAAAAGATTTATAGACAAAATCAAAAAATTTGTTGACAATATTAATTAACGGGAGTATTATCAATAACAATTATTAGAAAATTACGAAAGGAATTAGCACGATGCATAATAGTTATAGATTTCCACAGTCAAATAATTATGTTGTCAATCCCGTCTATCACTGGCAGTTGGGATTTATTGCTGATGGAAAAATATTGCATTGTGAGAATTTGATTTCCAATAGATTGAAACAAGATTGATATTGGGAAAGTTTTTCATAATAAATATATTGCAAGTAATTTTGCACCATCAGATGATAGGAATATTGTTTGATGGTGCTTTTATTATATTTACAAGGAGGAAAAGGATATGGAGTTCAAATTAGCTAAGAAATGTGACGCAGAAAAGGTATATGCACTTGTACAGGAGACTATCAAGGTGGTCTATCCGAAGTACTACTTGAAAGAAATTGTAGATATGTTTTGTGAATTTCACAGTCGTGAAAATATTATAAAGGATATTGAAGCTGGAAATACATACATTTTGATGGAAAATGAAGAGATAATTGGCACCGGAACAAAGAATGGAAATCATATTACAAGAGTTTATGTTTTGCCGGGGTATCAAAAAAGAGGCTATGGAACTTTTATTATGAATCGGCTAGAAGAAATGATAAAGGAAAAGTATGATTATGTTGATATAGATGCCTCGTTGCCGGCTTGCAGATTATATACTCATTTAGGTTATCAAACCGTAGATCATGGAATTTGGGAATGCAAAAATGGTGTAATACAGGTTTATGAAATCATGAAAAAACAATTGATAAACGAACCATTAGAGCAGCTGATCATAAGACCATATAAGCCAAAAGATGCAGAGGCGATAGTAAACTGGATTAAAGATGAAAGGGCTCTTCGCAAATGGAGCTCTGACAGATATGGTGTGTACCCAATAACAGCGGAGGATATTAACTATAAATATCTGAAATGTAATGGTGATTGTGAGGAGCCGGATAATTTTTATCCCATAACAGCTGTGGATGCAAATGGTCCGGTTGGTCATCTGATACTGCGCTATACGAATAAGGCAAAGACAATAATTCGTCTGGGATTTATTATTGTTGATGATAGTAAGCGTGGTCTGGGTTACGGGAAAAGAATGATACAGATGGCGATGAGATATGCCTTTGATATGTTGAAGGCAGAAAAAATAACCTTGGGCGTTTTTGATAACAACCCTTCGGCATATTATTGCTACAAAGCAGCCGGATTTAAAGAAATCCCCATGAAAGAAGATATCGTCTTTGAAATATTTGGAGAAAAGTGGAAATGTATAGAATTGGAGGTAAACAAGGAATGAATTACTTAGAAAGCTATTACGCAAATTATGATGAAGAAGGAAGATTAGCCAGCAAGCATGGTCAGGTAGAATTTTTGACTACTATGAAGTATATTCATAAATTTATTGGTGGTACAGAAAAGAAAAAGATACTGGAGGTCGGAGCAGGAACCGGGAGATATAGCATTGCACTTGCCCGGGAAGGACATGATGTGGATGCACTGGAATATACTACGCATAATTTGGAAATTATGAATTCGAAAATTGAAGGTATAGCAAATATTAGAACTTGTCAGGGAACTGCGTTGGATTTATCGAGATTTGAAGATGAATCTTTTGATATTACACTTGTGTTAGGTCCTATGTATCATATGTATACAAAAGAGAATAAGAAGAAGGTATTGGAGGAGGCAATTCGTGTTACAAAAAAGCAAGGACATATTTTTGTGGTATATTGTATGAATGAAGCTACTATGATTCAGTTTACCTTTAAAGCAGGAAAGATATGGGATTGTGTTAATAATCATATGCTAACCGATGATTTCAGATGCATATCAGAGGAAAAAGACTTATTTGAAATGGTCAGATTAGAAGAAATTGATGAATTGAATGCTTGCTTTGAAAATGTAAAAAGATTAAAGATTGTTGCAGCAGATGGAGCGACAAACTATATGCGAGAATGTGTTGATGCAATGGACGATGCAACTTTTGATATGTGGATGAAATATCATTTTTCAATCTGCGAGAGAATGGATTTGATTGGTGCCACGAATCATGCTTTAGATATTTTGGTAAAAAATCAATAAGTAATTGTTGGTATTAGAGAAAAAATGGAGGATACATATGGTGGAGCTGCGAAAAATGAATCTGCAAGATATAAAAGAACAGTGGGAATATGTCACTGCATTGCCAAAGGATGAAAATGGATTAACCAATCCCTACGAGGGAATAACTTTTGAAGAATATGAAACTACTGTATTGCCGGAGCTTATGATGCACGAGAATCCAGTTGATATGCCTGAATGGTTTGTACCGGAAACATATTATTATTTGTGGGACGAGCAGGTGCTTGTGGGGGAATATAGGATTCGGCATTATTTGACAGAGGCGCTTAAAGTTGGTGCTGGTCATATCGGATATAGTATCAAAAAAGAGTATCGCGGTAAAGGATATGGGACTAAAGGATTAGCAATGGTTTTGGACATCGCACGGGAAATAGTGCCGGAGGATGAGATATACTTGCGTGTATTAAAAAGCAACATTCGGTCTTTTAAAGCTATCAATAGTAATGGCGCATACATAGCGGATGAAGATGAAACACATTATTTGATGAGAGTGAAAAAATAAAGTAATCAAATTGTGATGGAGGATAACATGATGGAACCAGATAAAATGGAGTTGATTAGGATTGGTGCAGATGATGCTGAGGAACTATGGAAAATGCAGGTGGAGGCTTTTACTTCACTGTATGAAAAGTACCAGGATACAGATACTAGT
>JAFPAQ010000154.1 GCA_017424235.1 Lachnospiraceae bacterium
CCCTCGGTGAACATATCTATAACAGGGTCATAAGAAAGTTCTGTATCCCCCGGGACAATTTTGGCATCCTTGATAAACTGTTCCATACGTTCAAAAGCTCCCGGCCATATCTTATCGTCAAGACCGAGTACATCATAATTTGCAGGATCTTCATAGCCGCTGCGCCACATTTTTCCCTCCATGGAAGTGATTTCCGGGATGGAAAGCCCCTGCAACACTTCCATACAGGTATAGTCATAGTTGAAATCCGCTACAAATCCGCGAATACCCTTTTCTTCAAACGCCTGACATGCCAAAATCATACTATCGTAATCCGTTGGTAATGGTATCCCATATTCATCAAACACAGACTTATTAGCAACGATTCCATCTACCTACCCACAAAGTGGCAACCAGTTTACTGTACCATCCGCATTAGAAAAGTTTTGGAGATAAGACTGGTATATTGCACCAGCTTCCTCAGTCGTTGACAAATCCATAAGCTGATCCTTAATTACTGCTGCATCATACAGAGAAAATCTGCGAGCTGTAATAATATCAGGCAGTTTCCCATGCTCATTCATGAATTTGTAAAAATCCAGATCATTGTTTCCCACCACAAATTCAATATTCACATCGGGAAGCTGTGACTGGATATAGGGTGCATAACTTTCATACAGATTTGTACTCCACAGATATACTGTTATTGTATCTGCATCTTCCTTTGTAACATTGGCTTCACACCCCGTCATCATTGCCACCACCATTGTCATAGCAAGCAGTGAACATATAAGTCTTTTTATTTTCATATATTTCTTTTTCTCCTTTTAAAAATTATGGAACATAAATAAATTTATTCCTGTCTGCATTCCGATTGTCATCTTTTTGCAATCTATGTAATATCTTACATACAAAAATCTGCTACACCAGGTCTTTTATTTAGTATAGCAGATTTTGTGAAAATTTTCTTTCAATTTTTACGAAAGTGTATATGTATTTTTTATGCACTGACTTGAGAAGTTACTGTTCACTCGTACCTCGTGAACGTAACAATTTATGCAGCGTTAAAAACTCGGGTTTTCATTCTGAAAACACCTCGCGGGATATAACCTGTGTACAGTAACCTTGAGAACTCTTAATTTGTGCCTGCACCAGATTGTAATATATTCCCTTCTTTGCCATTAGTTCTTCATGACTTCCTACCTCTGCAATACTGTGACCATCTATTACAACAATTCTGTCTGCATCCTTTAATGTAGAAAGCCTGTGAGCAATGGCAAATGTCGTCCTTCCCTTTGTCAATCTTCCCAATGCCTTTTGAATCAGATACTCACTTTCTGTATCAAGACTTGCAGTTGCCTCATCCAGAATCAATAGTCGTGGATTACCAAGCATGGCTCTTGCAATAGCAATCCTCTGCTTTTCTCCTCCGGACAGATTACCGCCAAGTTCTCCCACATATGTCTGATAACCATCAGGAAGCCTGGTAATAAAATCATGGGCATTTGCCATTTTGGCAACCTCAATTACCTGTTCAATAGTTGCATCCGGTCTGGCATAGGCAATATTTTGAAAGATTGTACCTGCAAAAAGAATATTTTCCTGCAAAACAACACCAAGCTGATTATGATATTCAGTAAGTTTAATATCCTTAATATCAATCCCATCTATTAATATTCTTCCATCATCCACTTCATAAAGATGCATAAGCAAATTAATAAGTGTGGACTTTCCGGTACCGGAAGCTCCCACCAGACCAATCATTTCTCCTTTTTTTACTGTGAGGTTGATATCCTCCAACACCGGTTCAAAAGACTGATAACCAAATGAGGCATGTTCAAATGTAATATTTCCTTCAATTTCATGACTAACAGAATTGTCATTATCATGAATCATAGGCTCCTGGTCCAGAATATCCTCAATACGCTCCATACTGGTAACCATATTCATAACAGCCTTGGGCATATTGCTCATCCAGTCCACATACTGATACAGTAAAGATGCATAGTTGACAAACTGCACCAGTTCACCACAAGTCATATCTCCAAGAAGTACCTGCTTTCCTCCTGCATAAGTTACAAAATAAATACCTATTCCCAATACAAAAGAAAGACACGGAAAGAACACTGCAAAAAATGATTCATTTCCTCTCTGCACCCTTGCATAATCCTCTACTGCCTCTCCAAATCGCTCAGCTTCCTTCTTCTCCTGACCGTAAGATTTTACTACCGACATTCCTGAAAGCACATCTTGAAGTCTGCTGTTTAACTGATCTCCCTTTATTCCCTGCATGCGAAATCTCTTTCTGATATTAGTTCGAAAAGAACCAGATAAGATCATTGCAAATGGTGCAAAAATAAATGCAAGAATAGCCATTTTCCAATTTAGTATCAGCATGTAAACACATACACATACAAATAAAATCACTATGGTAAACAGATTACAGAAGATATTTTCAAAGAAAAATCCTATTCGTGAAGTATCTCCCATAACACGATTCATAAGTGTTCCCGGACTGGTCTCTAATATGTAAGACAATGAAAGCGACTGTATCTTTTGAAACATTTTATCACGCAGCTGTGCATTGATATATGAACCCAGTTTTGAACAGTAATAGTTCTTACACGCATTAACCAGTTCTATTCCGACTGTCAGTACCAAAAGTACCGCAAACCATACCACAATTGTCATTGCAGACGGAGCTTTACTCAGAATAACATCATCAATCAAATGCTTTTGTGCTACAGGATTTGCAAGTGTTATTACAGTTGCCATGGCCATAAGGAACAAGATACCCAAAAACATTCCAATATGCCCTTTACTTAATTGAAACAATGTATAGACAATTCCCTTTTTCTTTCCCTCACAATGTGGACATTTTGAGATGCCATGCAAGCCTCTTCCACACTTAGGACACGTTGTTTCATATTCTGAACTGATAACCCTCTCTGTTCTTCCGCTCTTTAATATTTCCATTCCATGCTTCATGTAAGAGTACCTGGTCAGGTGCTTTGCAGAAAAACGTCCAATCAATATAGGAGTTTTTTCCTTCCATAAAACAATAATTCCACAGGAAATCTGAGGTTCGCTCTTTACGCAATCATAATCTGCTATTGCAAAATCTCCCGTCAGTTTACCTTCCTCCAAACGAAGAATCCTCTTGTTTGTCATAACAAAATAAGAATTGTTTCTAATATTTCCGTCCTTACCAATATCCAGCGGCAGACAATAATATATTTCTTCTTTTTCTTTTAAGGACAACAATGCTCTGTTCTCCTCTGTCAATGTATATGTTAATATCATTTTCTATTCTCCCACTTTTAATACTAATCAAAGGAACAAGTCCAGCTTTTTTCGTTCTTTATGTGTGAGCTTTTCAATGTCAGGTATCTCAAATCGGTTTCCATCAATATCTGTAATGATTATTCTAACATCAGACAGATGAATCACTGCATTTCCTCCCATCTGAATAGTAAAACGACACTCACCCTTGTCTGTCTCCACATCCCAGTAGGCATAACCAAACTCCGATTTAATCTGTATAACCTTCTTGATCACAGGCATAAAATATCTAAGTTCTAACTGTTCTAACAGCATTTTTCCTGTTTCTTCATCTACATCGCTTAGCTTTTCTACTATGCCAATCTCCTTTGACCTTTCATCGGTTGTACGAATAGATAACAAGTCTGTTTTGGTCTGCATCGGAAACATACGGACAACACTGACTCTGCCATACTTTTCCTCACCTACCTGCAAACTTAAAAATCCTGTACCATTCCTATAAAAAGAGGCATTTTCTTTGTTTAAGTATCTAATACGGAGCATTTCATCTGTCTCCTGCTCCATTAAATCCAATGTAAATTCTTCCTTTTCCATACCAATCCCCATTCCTTTCCCGTAACCTGCAAATTTTTAACTGAGCTTAATTTCCATTACCAAAATTTTCTTTCTGCAACGCTTTATTCTGCAATTCCAGCAATTTGAAGTAAGTACCTTTCTTTTCCTTTAATTCCTCATGTGTTCCTCGTTCTGTAATAGTTCCTTGATCTATGACTACAAGATAATCTGCATCATTCAACGTAGACAATCTATGGGCAATCGAAATAGTGGTACGTCCCTTGACCAGATAGGACAAAGACTTCTGAATCACGCGTTCTGTTTCAGTATCCACACTGGCAGTTGCCTCATCTAAAATCAGAATTTTGGGATTTGAAAGAATAGCTCTTGCAATAGAAATTCTCTGTTTTTCTCCACCCGAAAGAGCACGCTTTGATGAACCAATCATGGTATCATATCCATCCGGCATTCTCATTATAAATTCATGAGCACCTGCCAGCTTGGCAGCCCTCATAACCTCAATAAGCGTTGCGTCTTTATTGGCATAAGTAATATTTTCAGCCACAGTACCAGAAAAAATATATGTATCCTGACTTACCATGGCAACATTTCGTCTAAGCTCTTCAAAGCTTAAATCTTTAACATTTACGCCATCGATACAAATCTCGCCTTCGTTGGCATCATACATTCTGGAAATAAGATTAACCATAGTCGTTTTACCTGCTCCGGAACGACCAACAATTCCATACATCTTTCCTGCCGGAATCTTCAAATTGATATTTTTTAAAACAGGATGATTTCTGTCATAACCAAAAGTCATGTTTCTAATCTCAATATTTCCTTGCATATCTCCTAATATTACCGGCTTCTCAGGATTTTCTACTTCAGGAATGGCATCAATTATTTCGAACATACGCTGTGCACTGTTCATACTGTCTGCCCACCAGTTTTGTACTCTTGCAAAAAAACGAATTGGTCCGGAAATCTGTCCGACATATCCGGCAAAAGTCATAAGCATACCGAGATCCATATTTTTACCCTTCAAAATGAAATATGTTCCTAAAAACCATGTGCTGACTGTAATAACACTTTGAGCAAATCCATAAGTAAAATGATAATAATTTCGTCGGTAGGTAATCTCTATCTCTCTGTCCCTCAAATTTTCATTTATATGTGAAAACTTTTGCGCCGCTTTCTCCTCCTGTCCAAAACATTTCACCACTCTGGCTCCGACCAGATTATCATTCAAAGCATTGTTCACAGCTCGCTCTGCACGATGCCTCCTACCATATGCTACAAAAACACGAGGTCTCAGATAAATGTTTACAATCCATAGAAACGGAAACATACAAATAGTCGCAATAGTCATAAACACATTCATCTTAAGCATAACTAATAAAGTAGCAAATATCATAACTACATTTACAATAAAATTAGGTGCTCCATCCAGAAAAAAATCTACTACACGCTCTGCATCTGATAAAACCCTGGTCATAAGCCCACCCGTCTGCTTGTTTTTATAAAAACTGATAGACTGCTTTGACATTGTACGAAATACATCCTGCTTCATATCCCTTACTACATTTACAACCATCCTAACTGTCAAAAGCCTGCGCAATACATCCAGAATCAACATACACAGCTTAGTTGCAAGCATTGTCAAAACAAGTATTAACAAGGCTACAAAAAAGTCATTTTGAAAAATCGGATATTTTTCAAGTATTGAATTATCCTTTCTCAATATCCTGTCATAAAGAACTGTACCATTCAAGTACGGCCACACAAGATTGATAAGTGATGTACATACAATAGTGACCATAAGAACAATCAGTTTTACTCTGTACGGTTTGAAATAGGTAAGAATACGAAAGAGAATACTTTTCTTTTCCGTACAGTGTGGACAAATCTTTTGTTGCTCATCAGGATACATTCGGCCACAGTCAGGACAATAAAGCTCTGTCTCCTCTATAATATCAACTGTTTCTTTTCGCTTTATTTGTCCCAAAACTCTAGTCAGCTGATGCATTTCGTTTTGATAACAGTTCGTAAAAACACCAGCTATTTTTTGTTTTCCATCGACTCCTGTTATGACAAGATTGTTACAGCCTACCCCTGTCTCTATAAATACTGTATCAATCTCTGAGATTGGTATTTTTTGCACCGCCCACTCATTTGATTCTCCTTGCTCTGTTTCCAAAACGCCTTTATAAAAATGAATCCTTTTTCGATGTTCATGTTCAATAGAAGAATCCCTGACAAGAATCAAATTATCTTTAGTAAGAATACTGTAGGAATCCATATAGTCCCCTCTCTTGTCAAGATCACACTTTGCAAAATACAAAACATCTGTTATATTTACTTTCATAGCCTGTAAGCTTTTCACTACAGCATTTGGAAGCTGACGTTTTCTTGTTCTGATCTTCTCCCTCTTCTTTTTCATAAATTCCTCCCATTAATCAATGTGCTCTCAGAAATCCATATGAAAGAGATTCCGAGAATACATACCATATAATAATTCTATTTTATATTTTAACTATTTTTTATTATGTTGACTGCGCAAATTGGTTGAATATTTTATCAAATATTGCTAAATTATTTGTAACTATTCAGTATATTAATAATTACGAGCAAATTTTCTAATGTGTCTATTGCTTTTAGTTGCCAAAAAAATTAAAATATTTACAAATGTAATAACTATTCAGTATATTCACAGTCAGGAGCAAATCATGCGTTATTTTACTTGTCATCCGGATAATCCCATAAAATATTCCATTTGTGGTCAGTTAATAAGTGAAGATTCTTTTCTTCACCAGAAAAGAATACTGTCCGAACATGTTCTTATCATGGTCAATGACGGAACACTACTAATTAACAGCAATAACATGTGTTATTCCGTATCTAAGGGACAATATATTTTGTTAAGGGCAAACGAAACACATTTTGGAACAGATACTTCTAAAGGACGTCTTTCTTATTTCTGGGTACATTTTACTGCACAACTTGACGTTTTATCACACAAAAAAGAAACCAACGCAGAAAATATCTTATTTCCTGAATATGGTTTCTTTTCAATCAATGGACTAACCACTGTGTTATTTAATCAATTGTCAGATATATCCTTTGAAGATGATAAACGTTCAAAATTAATGTGCGGATATGCTTTGAATATGTTGCTCCTGGAGATATCCAAAGAAAACAACTCACATAAGGATAACAATTCAAATGATATACCCATTGCAATAACAAGTGCTATGGATTGGATATACAGAAATTATTATTTGCAATTTAGTGTATCGCAGTTGGCTCAAAAGTATGGTTATTCACCTGACTACTTCTCTTTCCTTTTCAAAAAGAGCACCAACATATCACTCACATCCTTCATTAATTCTGTAAGGATTCGTTCCTCAAAAGCATTATTGGCAAATTTTGGAGTTTCAATAAAAGAAATTGCTTATTCCTGTGGCTTTTCAGACGAAAAATACTATATGCGCGTGTTTAAAAAATCCGAAGGAATAACTCCCACCCAATACAGATCTATGTGCGGAAAATCGCACATAAATCAGTTTTAATCAAGATGTTTTTTGGTAAAATACAAAGTATACTTCTCATCAAGCACATCATACAATGGTTGAAATCTAAAATTCTCAGGCTGCGAAGTCGTCATATATGTACTTTGCTGCCATGGGAAGGTATCATAAGTATGCTCCTTGAATGGCACTAATACTTTTTCGATATCATCAGACATAAAAAGACCCTTATCAGAATCACAAATTCCGGCAAGAACAATAGGTCCTTCCATAACAGCAGCCATATCCTTTACATCCTCCAATTCAGATAATTGAAGGCTTGCATTAAATAAAACATCTATTTCATCATTATTCCATACCTTTGCTATAACAATATATCCGTCTTGAATTTCAGGTGTAATCTTATTTCCACTTACCATTATTTCTATTTTACTTTTTGACCATTCCGGAAGTCTGATAGCAATTGTACCCTCTGCATTATCTGCCTGAACATTTAAGATAATATGCCACCTTGAAGTCTGACATTCTCCTGCTTCATCAAACAGTGACTGATCTACATAAAATTTCATATCGTTATTCATTGTTACAACTACTTCTTTTCCGGCAAATGAAGTTATTGTTTTTGATGGAATAAACTGATTTACAATGAGCTTATCCGATTCTTTTTCTTTATAATAACAAAGTAAAGGATATATTGCCTGTGCCTGAACCATTGTTCCATGACAGCACCAGAAATCATTTCTCTTGCTTCCCCAGACTTTCTTTCCACCTGCTGATGTAGGCAGAAAATATGTAGGCATCCCTGTAAATCTGTTCTGCTGTGCAAGGAATCCATTATAAAGACATTTTTCAATATAATCAGCATATTCCTTTTTACCTGTAAATTTGAACAGATAATCAGCAAGACGAACCATGTTGTAAACAGTACAGAATTCCTGAGATCTGTCACCAAGATATCTTCCAAATGAATGTGGAGGAATCCAGAATTCACCAGCATTATTGCCTGTTGTACAAAAACTGCCACGATTTGTCACTGCACATTCCCAGAACTTTTCTACTATATTAAGCCACTTTTTATCTCCTGTCACCTCATACATTTTTGCAGCACCATGAGCCATAGGTATACTTGCATTAGTATGATTGTTTGTAAGCGGATCTTTACCATTTAACAAATCATCATATAACTCATGATGTGTATAATGCTCTGCCAAAAACATATATTTTTCATCTTTTGTGAGTTCATACAGCCATGCCCATACTTCCAGCATTCCACCTGACTCACCCTTATTTTCAGCAAGACTGCCTTTATCATCAAGCATCTTTACCCATTTTACATACCAGTCTGCCAGTTTACTTACTATATCAAGCGCTTCATCACTTCCGGCATACAATTTTGCATGTAAGAGTCCCATAACAGTTTTTTGCATTGTATACTGTGGCGACCAGATGTAACGGTCTGTTTCCATTATCTCAAAATACTTTTGTGGAATAGAACCAATCCATTCTCCTCCATTAAGCTTTTGACACTTACCAAGCTCTTCAATAATAGTATCAAGCTTTGCCTTAAGTTCTCTTCCACCATATGTAGCATAAATCATAGAGGCTGCGGATAGCCAATGTCCCAGAAAATGTCCTCTTAACTGGCACATTGGTGCCTCCCAGCCCCAATGAAGATCGAGCTTTGAAGGATCCGGTACAGACTGAACTCCAGGCATAATAACACCTGCTTCAAGATAAAAATTCTGTAACAGAGCCATATTTTTAAGCTCCATAAGATAATTAAGGTTTACATCTGAACGCTGTTTAAATAGTCCAGGTTCAAGTTTTGTTTTTCCAAAAGAAATATTCTCTATCATTTTTTGCCACCTCGTATGTATAAATATGATATAAATAGTGTATTTTAGTTAACTGGTTTTGTAACCATACAATACCTTGAATAGGTGGACAAAACTTAGATACTTGTATTTACTTTTTGTGTTTTGGATGATATAAGTGACGTGGAATACCATCCACCATGATAGGTGAGACATCACCCTGAATCAAAGGACGCACATATGTAATAAATTCATCAGTAACATATGTTCCTTCCTTGTTTATCCATTCACGAGGAACAATTTTCTCATCATTTGCAATCTTATGAACATCTTTTACCTCTGTTCCGCATTGATAAGGGTCATCAGAATGGCGAACAAGCACTACCATCTTTCCTGTATCACCCTCGTCAGCCGCTTTTACAGCTGCACCACCTACCTGATATGCCTCAAGGATATCAACACGGCTTGCCAGATGAGAACCGGCTCTTTGTAAAGTACTAAGCTCTATTGCTCTCGTCTTACACTTCATTTCCCCTGCAATATAGTTTGCAAGAAATGATGCAGTTCCTCCCATCTGCTTATGTCCAAAAGCATCTACATAATCAGAAGCATTACCCAATTCACATACATACTTACCATCCTGAGTACGTATTCCTTCTGATACACATACTACTACTGATGACTTGGTCTCCATTAATTTTTTTACTTTATCTCTAAACTTAACTATATCAAATGTTATTTCCGGAAGATATATCATATCAGGACCATCACAGTCTTCTCCCTTAGCAAGAGCAGATGCACCTGTAAGCCATCCCGCATTTCTTCCCATTATCTCTACAATAGATACAAGACCCTTAGGATATATCAGACACTGACTGTCTCTGATAATCTCTTTTACAGATGTACCTATGTACTTGGCAGCACTGCCAAATCCCGGAGTATGATCTGTCAATGCAAGGTCATTATCAATTGTCTTAGGGCATCCGACAAACCTGATAGGACTACCAGTCAAAATTGCATAATCAGATAATTTTTTAATTGTATCCATGGAATCATTTCCACCAATGTAAATCAAAGCTTCTATATTAAGCTTATCAAGTATTTTAAATATCTTCTCATACACAGACATGTCCTTATGAATATCCGGTAGCTTATAACGACATGAGCCTAAATACGCCGCAGGAGTTCTCTTAAGTAATTCTACATCCAGGTCGCAGGTAATATGTTTAGAAAGATCAATATACTGTTCTTCCATCAATCCTTCTATTCCATGTAACATACCATATACTTTCTTTGCCCCACGATCTATTGCTGTCCTATATACTCCAGCAAGACTTGAATTAATGGCAGCAGTTGGTCCACCTGATTGTCCGACAATAACATTTCCTTTCATGCAATTACCTCCATTTATTATATATTTTGTGTTAATTATATCTATATTATAATATGTTCTATTAATTGTGTAAACAATATAAAATAATTTAGTTACTTTATAGGATTAGGGTGTCAAAAGCCCCTTTTCAATTTATTACCTGGCAATATGCACAAAATAAGTTGTTTCAATTCCGTTGCGCTAAACGTTTCGATGAGCCTCTATGCGTAAAAATCGTGTTCAGCAAAGGCTTCCACGATTTTCAGAGTCTCATCTACACAGCGCAAAAGTCATTTCAACAATCTTATTTTGTGCAATTTGCTATTAAACTTTTTACAAAGGGACTTTTGACACCCTAATCTTTATAGATAATGTACGGTTACTGTACAGAGGTGTTTTCGGAATAAAAACGTAAAAAAGGACACCCCCACAATCATTAGTAAGGATGCCCTAATTCGCACATATTATTTATTTTTCAACATAATAGAAAATATCTCTATCAAATCCTATATATTCATAAGTTGTATCTGCATATACCTTATCATTCTCAGTTATCACAATAACACACTGATTTTCAGGTAAAGAACGACTAAACTTTGCAAGCTCATTCCCCTTAATATTAACCGGCTCAGCTTTTTCGAGCCAATAAGGTTCAAACTGCTGATATACAACATCTGCTTTTATATCTTCTGCTGCATAACTAAAAAACGAAGTACTCATTCCTCCAATAACTACAAATGTAATAACCAATGCTGCAAAAAATCTTTTTCCCATATCGAATACCCCCTTATTCAATTTTAGACTATTCTGTCCTGAACAGTTACTGCTATTCGATATATTTCTATCACAAATAAAAACCCCAAATTACACATAATAAATTTAATCGAACAGCTTATCATTTCTAACATTCTATGTTTTCAATAACTCTTATATTACTAAAAAATGAAACCAAAATTAAATAAATAATTAAATTCAATTAATTATTTAACAATTGTTAGTACTTATCAGATAATTCATTATAACCCATATTCAATTGTTTTTCAATTAAATAAAGGTATCGTATTTTACTGAAAATCGTTCGTGTGTTTTGTTGTTTTTTACTTGTTTTTTATTGCATTTTGTGCATTTTATGTGTATTTTGACAATAAATATAAAATTAACCTTTAGTCTTTTTTCCGCTCTTATTTATATGATTTACACCTGCATCAAAATGATAACGCACTATTCCAAGATTTACTTTATTAAGTATTCCACCCTTATCATGAAATTTGACCTTACCATCCGGTAATAATTCAATCTCAAATCTCTGTTGATTTAATGCAGTGGGCGCAAGCAAAGCCATTTTAACTCCATAATTGAACCAGTAGGGTTTTTCTCCTTTTCCGATAATTACCTGACCGGGTTTTTTTGATTTATGTGGTTTACCTGTATTTTCACCGTACCCGATTGCAATTGCAACAACAATTCTTTCATCATTTCTTATATCCGCATTGACATGCTTTTTGTTGAAGGTAGCAGTCCAACAGGTATTAAGTCCAAGCATTTGTGCATACAACACTATTTTTTCACCATAATAGCCTATTCTCTCATCAAGAGTTGCGTCATCTCTGCCTGCACAGATAATAACACCAGGAGCACTCTCAAGTCCTGTTGCTTTATTAACAAGATTTTTAAATGTATTTCCTGCATTCTCAAAAAACTGGAAATGAAGGTTTCCCTCTGCATTGCACTGTACAATCATAATATTGAGTTTTTCAATCAAATCTTTTGCTATTTTCTGATTAACAAAATTACGCACAGAATGTCTGTCCTTAATCGCTTCAATCTCAGTCATAGTTTCACACTCCCTAAAAGATAACACATTTAAGCTTATAATCGATGATATCACACTTTTTTTGCTTATGTAAACACTAGTATTACATAATTTTTCACAAAAAATGCAACCAATATTAGTCATTTTGAGTATGTTGTTTTAAAATGACAATATATTGTCTAAATTGGTCGCAATAAGGACGGGGCTTCTGTATCGCCTAAAAGCACGATACAGAAGCCCCGTCCCTATTGCGACCTATATTACATTTTTTCTACATTTTTATGAGTTCATACTCACGTCTTCCAATGCCAAGCTTTTCAGCATGTTCAAGAGTCTCTTTCCAACGTATATTTGGATTTGAATCAAAGAAATGATCATGATGATGATGCCAGTCCTTCTTATTAAGATTATCTGAGAGCTGTGAATTTGGCATAGGAGTTGCCTTAAGACAGGCATCTGCACATGCCTGATCAAGTGCAACCGGATCAAATGATGCAAACATACCAATATTAGGCAGAATAGGAGCATCATTTTCCGAATGACAGTCACAGTTTGGCGAAACATCAACTATCAGACTAATATGGAAATTAGGTCTCTTGTCTATTACAGCCTTGGAATATTCTGCAATTTTGCAGCCAAGTACTTCATTAGTATTACCATTAGGATTACTTATTGCATCAAATGAACAGGCTCCTATACAACGACCACAGCCTTTACAGAGATCCATATCTATAACTGCTTTTCCTGTATCATATTTTATTGCATCTGAACCACATTCCATGGCACAACGTTTACAATTTTTGCATAAGCTCTCATTAACTACCGGTTTTCCATGATTGTGCTGATGCATCTTTCCGGCACGGCTTCCACACCCCATTCCAATATTCTTAAGTGCTCCGCCAAAACCTGTAGCTTCATGTCCCTTAAAATGATTTAAAGAAATAAATACATCTGCGTCCATAATTGCACGTCCTATGTACGCCTCTTTACAATACTCCCCACCTTCTACCGGTACAACTATATCATCCGTACCTCTAAGTCCATCACCTATAATGACATGACATCCTGTTGTAATCTCATTAAAGCCATTCTCCTGAGCACAATCAAGATGATCAAGTGCATTTTTTCTTGAACCCGGATATAAAGTGTTACAATCCGTCAAAAATGGCTTTCCACCAGCCTCCTTAACAAGATCTGCTACAGCTTTTGCATAATTAGGGCGCAAATAAGCTATGTTTCCAAGCTCTCCAAAATGAATCTTAATGGCAACAAACTTGTTCTCCATATCTATATCCATTATGCCTGCTTTTTTGCAGAGTTTTTTTAACTTCTGTGGTAATCCTACTCCTGTTGTTGTTCTAAAATCCGTAAAAAATACTTTTGATTTTTCCATAATAATAACCACGCTTTCTTCAAATTCTTGTATTTAAAAAATTTGCCCACTAATATATTTTAACACATATTTCTCCATAGCAAAAGCATTGTTATTTTTTTAATTATCAGTTTTTCTATTGATTTATCTGTAAATTAATGTTATAGTTTAACCATCAACAGAAGACACAGAGTTTCGAAGGAAGCTTGGTTTTCAAAAGCGTTGAAATATATAGAAAGTGAGGTACACTCCACCAGTTAATCAATAGCATTCGTTTTATCATAGGATTTGATACATGACAATCTTTGAAAAGAAAAAAATAATAGAAAAATATAGTCATAAGAAAATTCAAACAGAAAATGTAAGACGAAGAAGATTTATTTTTAAAAAGTGAATATGAAAAACTGAATAAAGAATAAAACATTTGCCATTTTAAAATCATTTAGATTTATCCTTAAAATAAAAATTTTTATCAGCCGAAATTTTTATCAATTCTAAGAAAAGAGGTACAAACCTTTGGAATCGAATGAAATAGTTTAAGAGGCTACATCATTAAAAATATTTTTGATGTAGCCTCTTATATTTTTATGTTATAAAATAAATTTCAACAGCGTTAATCATTTAATCAAGTTCTTTATTTTATGCTTAGATAAGTCTCTTTCAAACCATCTGATAAATTGGTATACTCTCCTATCAGCTTCAACGACTTTTCTCCATTATACCAGTTCGATTCTTCTTTAGTAAGCGGAAATGGTAATGGAATTTGTTTTTCATTTATCATTTGCAAAGTAACAGGAACTTTCTCAAATGGAATTGGAACTATCTTCTCCAACGCTCTTGCAAAGGTTTCATAAGTAGTCATAGGCAATGGTGCAAGATTATACGCTTCATCATATGCTTCATAGTTTCCAATTACATTCATGATAGCTTTTGCAACATCCTTTACATATACCATCTGAAACTCGCCTGTTGCATCGACAGGATGAAGTATCTGTCCTGCCTGTTTAATCCAGTGAAAATACATCAATTCACGAGGTGCATAATTGCCAGGTCCATAAATAAATGCAGGTCTTATAGAGGTATATGCAACATTATGCTTTTTGGCACATACTGTAAGCTCTTCTTCTAATAGAACCTTGCCTGTAATATAGTTGCCTGCTTCACCTTCAAAGTTTCTCTTTTCCAAGGGAGCATTCTCATCCAGCATTTTTGAAAGACCTCTTTCATAAACATCACATGTACTTACAAAAATATATTGCTTAATATCTGATGATAAATTAGAAAAGACAGACCCGATATCATGCTTTTCATATGCGCAAAAGTCTACAACAGCATCAAAATGTTCATTGCAAAGACTCTTTAATGCATCAATATCGTGTCTGTCTCCCACTATCTCCCTTACCTGTGGAAGCTTTAAAGGCTGTGTTCCGCGATTGAATACGGTAATACAATGTTCATTTCCTGCCATCTCAACGAAATGTTTTCCCAGAAAATAACTTCCTCCAAGTACAAGAATATTCATATTATTTTATTTTCCAAAATATCTTTCTAATAAACCTTTAAGTGCTTTTCCGTGTCTTGCCTCATCTCTTGCCATCTCATGTACTGTATCATGGATTGCGTCAAGATTATTCATCTTAGCACATTTAGCAAGATCAAACTTACCTGCTGTTGCACCAAACTCACAATCAACTCTCCATGCAAGATTGTCTTTTGTAGAAGCAGTCATCTTTCCTTCTAATTCAGAACCAAGTAATTCTGCAAATTTAGCAGCATGCTCAGCCTCTTCATAAGCAGCCTTCTCCCAGTAAAGACCGATTTCAGGATAACCTTCACGATGTGCAACTCTTGCCATGCAAAGATACATACCAACCTCTGAACACTCTCCTTCGAAGTTAGCCTTTAACTGTTCAAAAATAAATTTCTTATCTTCTTCACTGATATCATTGTTATTCTTTACAGTCTTTGCATAAATACCAAATTCATGCTCTGCTGCAAGTGTAAGCTCACCTTCAACCTTTTTAAATTTCTCACCGCTTACATGACATACAGGACACTCAGCCGGAGCTTCACTTCCTTCATGAACATAACCACATACCGGACATACCCATTTTTCCATCTTAAAAATCCTCCTTGCTTTTTAATGTACTATTGAAATCTTTTCAATACAATTAATAAAAATAAACAAAACTATTAATAATATATCTATCAGATACTTTATAGTATTTTGCAACTAACACATATAGTATATATGTACATGTGCAAATTGTCAATATTTTACCATATTTTACTATAAATGTATCACAAATTTAGTAAACTTCCATTATTTGCCATAACATTTTAATTCAAGGACTGTGTATCTTTGTTTTTTAGAAAACTGCGTATATCTGCTGCCTTTTTAGACAGTTTTGTGTGATTTGCACTTAGACTTATCATGCCTCCTATCACATCTTCTTCCTCAATCAAAGCCGGGAAGAAAAAATCACATTGTTCTCTTTCAGAAATATTATTTACAGGAATACTTTTATCTTTACATATTTTTACTATTTTTCTATTTATTTCACAATTATCAGTAGCTGCTACAGCATAATCTATCCGGTTATCTTCTATATCAGAAACACTAAATTCCTTTTTGGTAATAACTAACTGCTTAGGATAAACCGACATTGCTGAAGCTATATCCGGATGAATACTTGGAGCTATAACATAAACAGTTGCTCCAAAGCGAAGCAGATTATTTATTCTTCTGCTTGCAATCTTACCTGCTCCCCAGAAGAAAAATCGTTTATCCTGCATATTAATGAATATTGGAAAATAATGATTATTAAGCATGAATTATATCCTTTACAATCAATAATTGCCTTTATGCGCTTTCCATTCTGTATCTACTTCCTTACTTGAAGCAGTTGCTCTTTTGAGCTGAAGTACCATTTCACTGAAATATCTCTCAGAAAGCTCACACATTGGAATCGCATCCTTTTCTTCCACCTCATCATACATATAGCTTCCTCTTTGGATTGTTCCCGGCTTATAGAACCTTACTTCATATACTGTAACATCCTCATCATAATATCCGCCTACAAAGCTACCTGAAAAATGAAGCTCCGCTCCTACTCCGACACTTGTATTTTCCTGATAATATGTATCAAATCCGCCTGCATCCTGTACTGAACCTCTGTACCATCCTGAATTAAGAAGCTTACCATTCAGTGACAAATCACTAAGCATATATCCGCCAAAACGCTCTAAATACTTTGATTTCTTTTCTTCCTCTGTCATATAAAAGATTTCTCTGTCAAGCTGTTCAAAAGGCTGACTGATTTCATAATCTTCGAGCTGTTGTTTCCAGTTTTCTCTACTTTCAGGTGTTAACTCAACAGGATGAACAAGTCCGATTTTTCCTTCTGCCGGTAATTCATATTCATCCTCATCCTCTGTATTAAAGCTTCCATCCTCCATATATCTGAAGGTCTGCACAAGCTTTCCATCCTCATATATACCCCAGATAAGCCCAATAGCAAACTGATGCATGATTGGATTCTTTACGAACAATTCACTCCATGCCTCAACTGTCCAGGTTCTCTCTATTGAAAGAGCAAGCTCAAGACGTGATTTCTGACTTGTAATAGTAGTCTTAAGCTGCTTTTTCATCTGCTTGTATTCAGCAAGAGAAGCATTTGCAATCTCTGCATCATCCTTTTGTCCTACAGCAGGAAGATTCTTTAACTTCTTACCATTCTCATCAGATACCATCAGTTCAAGTGCCGGTGTTATTACCACCTTGAATTTTCTTGTACCATAGTCAAATACTCTTTCACAATTCTCATCAAAACCAAGATTTGGAACGATCTTATCTGCAAGCTCTTCAGTCGTAAGTCCAAGCTGTGCTGCTGCATATTCTAATGCTTCTGCTGCTGCCGATTTTACCTGCTTGAATTTAAATTTACGTGAAATACCATCAACGATCAGCAATGCTTCCGGCAATGGATTGAGTGCAAGTGCTTTTACAGCCTCTGCTGCAATAGCTCCTCTTGATGCCTGTGGCCACTCATTTATCTGGTGCTTAAGTCTTTCGACTATAGCAAAGCCTCCATGAATTGAAGCAAAATACAATACCCATTTCTTCTTAGCTTCTGCACCCTTTTCCATCCATTTATCAAATAACTCGTTAGCATACACCGCAAGCTCATCAGCATTAAGCTTTTCAGCAAAAATTGCTGCCTTCTGGCTTATTCCACAAACCTCCATTGTTGAATAAGAAAGACAAATTGCCTGAAGATATTCATCTGTTGCAAGTTCACCATTTGTTGTGTGAACCTGTGAAAACGGAGTTTCATACGCCCATTCCAAAGAACGTTTCTTATTGCCCTTATGAAGCTCCTTAACCATATCCTCAGCAGTAATCTTACTAACTGAACCGCTTTCATTTTCACCATCTGTTCCATCTATTTCCATAGCAGACATAATAAGCTTTCTAAGCTTGTCACTCTTTTCCTTTTCAAGTGCCTCAGCAAACAGTTGAGCATACTTCTTCTCACTTACATTCTCGTCCCATTTTGCAAGTGTTCTGATTGCAATTTCTCTCTCACCCTGCTTCTTGGAATTGAGCAGTGCTGTTACCTCTTCTTCCCATTCCTTCTTGTCTGCTAAAATATCAAGAAGCTCTTCCTTTACCTGCTTTGAAGTATCCTGTGTATATGATAATATATCCATTTTGAATCTTTTAGAATCCATTCCTAAAATATGAAGACAAATATATCTTGCGTAGGCATCTACTGTATGTGCTACCTCTAAAATATTCGTATTTTCTTCATAAAACAATGGCTTTAAAATCTTAAAAATATCTTTCCTTGATGATTCAGTTGCTCTGTAATTTTGACAAAGGATGCTGGCTGCTTCAAGCTGATTCGCCACATCAAGTCCTTCTTCTCTTGCATTTTCAAAAAAAGTATTTAATCCGTCAAAGTTCTCATCACTACCATACACATAAGGCATTACAAGATTCTCAAACTGGTATCCGCCAAAGAAGTATCTAAATACACTGGCACGTTTTTCAAACTTTTTGTCATCATACATTTTTATGTAAGTATCCCAGTTTTCAAATGTATTATAATATCCACGCATATCTCTTATCTGGTCTTTGTAGGGTGTGATTACCTCTAAACCGGCTTCGCCCATAAGATATTGTCTTACAGCATCTAAAACTTTTGGATCACCATTGTTATGCTGTGTAGAAATAAAGAAATCAACTGCTTTTTTGAGTTCAGAATTGCCATTATCTCCGGAGCGTTTTTTTATCATCTCATCATATAAAGCTTTATCATCGCTCTTTATTGCTTCCATAAGTTTATTGGAAATATCAAGACTTGCGCTTTCCATAAACGAAAGAAAAATATCCTTATTCTTTTTAAGCTGTGTAGAAAGAACTTTACTATAGTTTTTTCCAGCAGCCCATCTGATAAGCAAAACTGTCGGATATCCTAACTCATCATCTATTTCACCACCTCTTTGAGTGATATTTCTTCCATAACCGATTCTGTTCGTAAACTCATCAAAGCCATAAATAGCCTGTTCTGCAGACATATGGATAAATAAACTTGCAAATGATTTTAATCTATTTGATAAACCATAATTCATATATGCAAGTGCAGCCATTTGACGGATCATATAAACATTATTATTTTTCTTAACATAAGCTTTAGCCAGCTTTTTGATCTCATCATCTACTACATTATCCATAATTGCAGTTGTTACTCTGTCTGCCTCTTCTTGTGAAAGATATGAGGAAAGAATTCTGTTAAACTTATCCAACAATATCCGTTCATACTCTGCCATAAGCGCAATATCTTTTTCTTCTCCACCAACCATATCAACTAAGAGCTTCTTTTCCTCTCCTGGCTTTGGATAAGGGTATTTTACAACAAAATAGTCAGCAAGTATAAAAGCCTTTCCAATAGGATTCTGATTCTTGTAGTGACTGTACATATCCATATATACTTCAGGATCGTTTATTTCAAAAATAACTGTCTGATTCATAGATGGATAATAACTTGAGGGATTATTCGAAAAATTGTCAGTAGCCTGACTGATGTTGTAAAGAGCCCATACCGTTTTATCGAAATCCGGATTGTCTTTATTATCTTTCATGGTAAAGTTGTATCTGTAATCATATGGAAGCATATTCATACATGTAGATTCTCCCATTGCAAATAATGCTTTAACAATTCTTACAGCTTTATTTTTATCCTTCTTTTTATGTAATACCGAAGAAATATATCTGCTTATCTCTCTGGCATCATCATCCTGTACACCACTTATATCCTTGAATTTAATGGAATCCAATACGGTAGCATCCTTTTCTCCCATAACATAAGCTACCATGTTCTGCGTTTCATCTTCTGTTGCACCTGCTAACTGAAGCATCTGTGCAAGCTTTAACATCTGATTGTCATATAAACTATTCATTACTCTCTCCTATTCTTTTTCTTTTGTTTTGAATTGATTCCTTAACTATATCATATTCTGTTTTCTGAATACCTATATACAGATATTCTACTATATAAGCATATATTTCAAGTATTTCTGATATATTTTGCTGCTTTTTTTCATCAAACAGGTGTCTGTGCATTTCAAGCTTTTCTTTTAGCTTTTCCAATTTTTCTGACATCAATGTCATTTCAATATCTCGCAGCTTTTCCGCCTTTGCACCTGTTTCAGCAATAATACTGTCATTTATTGCTATTAATCCTCCCTGATACAAATCAGCCATAAGCACTGATATATCCTTTAACAGAGTTTGAATATATTCAATTATACTCACTTTTTCATTAAATAAACTGCCTTCTGTATTACACTCTTCTTCGTTCTGCTCATTTAACTGCCTTTCATCTGCTGTTTCACTATCCTTACTGATTTTCACAACAGTTATCGGATACATACACATCCTGCCATTTTTGATATATACTTTTCCCAAAAAGCAAAGATTTTTTTCAGGTAAAAGCTTCTCAAGAAATTTAATACCATTTTCTTCGAGTTTATTATACTGTACCTCTATCCACAGTTCAATATCGTTGGAATCAACAAGTCTCATTACCAGTTTCTGTTCCTTCTGAATAAACTCCGCCTTATCAAAATGTGAAGGATTTACAAATATCAGCTCAGATTCTCTGGCTTCCATCTCTTTCTTTGGTGTAATCCATTTTCTTAGATTTTTTATCATCTGCTCTTCAAAAAGCTCTGTAAAATCATCATAATACCATTTTGACACCAGTTCTCTATCAATATGTGATGTTTCAATAATTTCTCCCTTTGAATCCTGTGTTGATGAAAGTCTTTTTCTATCATCAAATTTTGCATTATTCAATTTGAAATGGATATTACAAAGCTCTCTCATATTTATATCCAGTCCCCAGGGAGCCTCTGACATTTCAGTATATGTTCTTCTTTTATTTTCATAAAACATAGGTCTCGAAACCGTATAGCTGTACCACTCACTGGTATTATTCTCAATAAAATAATAGGTTTCACCCTCATAACCACTTCTGTTTGTAAAATGTGTGGCAGTTACTGTTGTCAGCTCCAGATTAGCCACCGACTGGTATTCTCCCCTGAAATTTCCTGCAAGCCCGGCAAGCTTACTGCTATCCTCTATCTCACAAAGCATTTTTATTCTACGATATAGCCTCATGGTCTCATTCATAAGGGCTTCTGTCTTAAATGATGCTTTACGCTTTAGATAAGCATCAAAGCTCTCACGAAGTGATCGGAAATATCCTTCGAAATTAGCAAGTCCTGCATTGTGACACAGCAATGCCATCCTGTCAACAGCATCAAGTATATCGTAAGAAATTCTGGATAAACCGGTGTTAATTATTGCTTCAATAAAATCCGACAGTGCCAAAGCCACCTCTTTTATCTCTTTATCATTTACCTGTCTTACATTTCCCAGATTTACCACCATATCATTTTCATTCAAAAGATTATTCTGGTGTTTATACCATATTACTGCTTCTGCTTTGTGCGCACAAAATTCCTTTTTATGACAGGTACAGGCTGAATGTTCAAGTGGGTATAACAATTTTATGACATGATTTCCCGAGGGAAGCTTTACTGTGACAATCGATGTCTCATTAATCTCTGCCTTAACTCCTAACTTTATCTCATCTATCAGCTTTGTGTATCTTCTTATACCAATCAGCTTTATAGCCTTCTCAACAGGATAACCTGCAAGCTCCTCTTTCAGATTCTGCAAAGTATTTATTTCTGATGTTTTGCTATCTTCTTTTGTTTTTAATTCTACCTTTTCTTTTTCATTGCTATCTGTCTGTACTTCTGCTTTATCACATACAGGTGAAGCTTTATCTTCCTTACTCTCACCTGTATCTGCAATCTTTTTTTCTGTATTTGCACTATCCACGCTTTTACTATTCTGCTCACACAGTACGAGAATGCCTAAAACAATATGTCGGCATATGCTTCGTGAAGGACAGGTACAAGTGCTTTCAGATAACGGCACTTTTATCTTTACAGTTTCTTCTCCGGTCTTAACTTCAGCTTCTTCATCTTCCAAGTCAAAATGAACAACAGCACATTCAATTTCTTCTTTGTCTTTATACGCACGTTTGAGTGTTCCCTTATTTGAAATGCCAATAAGGTAATCATCATCAACACTATTTAAAATACTAATTAATCCGCTCATTCTCTTCTCTCAATACATATTAACAAATTATTTTGGCAACCCATTCAGCTAATGCCTCAGGAGTCATTGCACCTACATGTGCTCCCATCGAAGCAATCTTCGAAGCGGCATTTCTGTCATAATTGGGATTTGCATCTGAATCAAGCGCAGTGAGTGCTATCAGCTTTGCCCCACTTTCTATTATATTGCGACAGACCTTATACATATTGTTATATCCACATCCCTCATAAAGATCCGATACTAACACAACTATTGTTTTATGCGCATTTTCAATAAGTCCTTCACAATAATTTAAAGCGCCCGATATATTTGTACCACCACCCAGCTGTACACTCATCAGTACTTCTACAGGATCATCAACATATCCGCTCAGGTCAACCACCTGAGTATCAAATATGACTAGTTTCGTATCAACCATTGGAAGCTTTGCGAATATTCCTGCCATTATAGCACTATATATAACCGAATCCATCATAGAGCCACTTTCATCAACACAAACTATCACACGCCATACATTATACTTCTTTAGCCGTCCATTAAAATGTACCTGATCAAGTATAAGTCTCTTGTTTTCAGCATCATAATTTTTCAGGTTGCTCTTAATAGTCTTTTTTATATCAAGATTTCTTGAAGTTTTAATCGGACTACTTGAATTCCTGTTCAGTCTGCCAAAGAAGGATTTCTGCAAATCTGTCTCAAGTTTTTTGGATATGTCCTCTGCGACCTTGCGTACAATTTCTCTTGCAACAGAGAGTACTTCTCCCTTCATCATATGCTTAAGCGATAATATCGTTTTTAACAGCTCCTTATTAGGTTCAAGTTTTCTTAATACCTCAGGGTCTGTCAAAAGCTCTGTCATATTATATTTTTCCAGAGCATGCTTTTCCATTATTTCTACTGTCTGTTTGGGAAACAGTTCTTTCATTTGTCGTATCCAGTAAGGTACTGTGAGTATAGAATCTCCCTTCCCACCGGATTTGTCTTTTCGTATGTCCTGATCATCTCCATATTCTCTTGAATAAAGAAAATCAAGCACATTTTCCATCTGTTGGTATCCGTCTGCACCTTCGCCAAATGAAATCTGATCTGCTGCATATTTTCCCAAAACAAGACGCCATCTATTTAATATTTCCTGATTATTTTCCATACTTCACCACTAAACTTGAGTTGCCATGTATTTATCCAGTTCTTTTCCGTATTCTATAAGTGCCGGGGAAACTGCGTCCTTAAGCAGTATAGAATCACTTTTCACACCATGAAGCTTTGCTGCCATCTGAGCAATCCTGTCTATCTCTGATGGTGTGAAATACGCAAATGCCATTCTAAATTCCGGAAGTAACTCCATAAATTCTTCTGCATCGACCTCTGTAAAGAATGTATCCATCAGCGTTATCAGCACATCATTAGAAAACAGCAGATCCTTTGCTGAAAAGAACAGTCCTCTAAAAAAAACTGATGCCTGCATAAGCTGATCTTTTGTACCGGTAAGATATCCTGTACATACATACATTATGTCTTCTTCAGACATTGTTCCACTTCCATACAAAATACCATTAATACAGCCATTAAGTCCTGCATTGATATTCAAATCCTGTTTCATTTTCATTAATGCATCAATGTATTCAGCAGAAGCATCGGTTATCTGATACAGAAGCTTTAACGCTTCCATACATTCTACAAGATTTTCATCTTTAACAGTAGTCATATCAGGCATCAGCATGATCAGTTTTCTTGCTGACACATTTATAAGTACTTCCATATCAAGCTGTGAATCATACAGGCTTTTCATTTCATTCATCATTTTGAGATACTTAAGGGCATCTGCCAATGAATAAAAATCCGTATCACTTTGAATAATATCAAACATATTATTGTAAAGCTCATCAACATGACTCTCAAGTCCCATCTCATAAATCTCTGTTATGAGTCTGGCGCACTGTCCTGCCTGCATTCCCTTACCCAGACGCTCCTTTATAATACTTAATATAGCATCCTCTATGGTCGCTCCATGTACTGATACATCAATTAGTGTGGCATTTACACCTGCACTCCACTTATATTCCCATATTTCACGAATCAGGTTTCTGTCTGTACGATTTTTGAGATTAGGACCTTTTACCTTAATTGCATAGCCTGTTTTTAAGAAATCCAGTCTGTTAAAAAACATACTTATCTGTCGATGCTTTGGTGTAGAAAAAATAGATAAAACAACCTCTTTTTTATTTGCTGATGTATTCTTTAGTCCAAATTTCTCACACTGATTTTGAAAGTCCTTGATAATCGATGGAACTGCTGCATTTTCACATACTTTACCCAGCCTGTCTCCGATAAGAATTTTTTCAAGCTCTCTTAGTGGTGCATCTGTAGCAATATTATACTCGCCCTTTACAAAGGTAGATAATATAGCATCTCTTAGCTCATATGCCCCAGGCTCATTTTTGCCTCTAAGAGCCGACAGACCTCCCATCATCTGATATGCACATATCTCATCATAAGCAGAAAGCCCGCCATCTTTTTTTCTTATACGCTTTCCTGTCTTAACCAGAAAATCAAGAACCGTTGTATCATAAGGCTTATCAATTCCTTTGTTTACATTTTTCCATATATTGTGATAAAACTCCGGAAACGGCATACCACTCGCATATCCATTTAAGGACGCCGCTGCATCCATCGAATAAGGCATGATATACACTGACTGGTCTTTTGCAGGTACAGGCTTTAACAGTTCATTTGAGCCATCATGTTTTTCACTTATATACTGACATATATTGTCTTTGATTGCTTTGGTATGAAATCCACCTGTCACCACAAAAATGGTCTTTTTATCATGATCTGCAAGACTGTTAATATATTCATATACCTTATTTGACATATATTTTTCTCTTGCAATACACCCCTCTTCATATAAGCTTTCCTGTGTAGTATTTTCTCTTGTAGCATTACAGTAAAACAGCAACGAATTAAACCATTCTTCGCTATCCATGCTTAAACCGTTTACTTCAAAATATTTTTCCCAAAATTCATCAAAGCTTCTAAATCCTGCTTTCTGCACTAAAGCCAGAGAATAGCTATTTTCAGATATAAGATAATCATCATTATATGTATTTTTCTCGACATCCTTAAGCAATCCTTTTCCCTGTTCAGATGCTACAAGAATATCACCATAAGGCATATCTACAAATGAAATCTCTGCTCCATTTTTCTTTCCCTCTGCAAATGCAACAAATTCAGGAGAATAATCCAAAAAAGGATAGTAGCATTTATAATGTCCCTTTTCTTTATCTATACGCGCTGTTACATCATGATAACTATAATATATTGCAAACGGAGGCTTAGTATTATCATCCAGCATTATATCAAGGTATTCATTTGCGTTATCAGGGCCTTCAACAAATACAGCATCAGGTTTATA
>JAFPAQ010000018.1 GCA_017424235.1 Lachnospiraceae bacterium
CACCAATGAAAATAGACAGAGCAGTGTTTAAAAAGATACTAGAGTTTGTTGACCAGTTTAAGCATTATACTGCTGGATCAAATGCTGACCTTCCGATTGTAGGTGGATCAATATTAAGTCATGATCATTTTCAAGGTGGTGGATACGTTTTTGCTATGGCAAAAGCGCCTTATGATAGAACTTTCACCATAAAGGGTTACGAAGATTTAACTGTGGGTATTGTAAAGTGGCCGATGTCGGTTGTTCGCTTGCAAAGTAAGAATATCGACAGAATAGTTGAAGCAGCAGACCACATTCTTGGTGCTTGGAGAGGCTATACAGATGAAAGCGCATTTATCTTTAGTGAGACAGATGGAACACCTCATAATACAATCACACCAATTGCAAGAATGCATGAAGATTTATATGAACTTGATTTAGTTCTTAGAAATAATATTACAACAGATGAGTGCCCTTGGGGTGTATATCATCCTACAGCAGATCTTCATCATATCAAGAAAGAAAATATTGGTTTGATTGAGGTTATGGGACTTGCAGTTCTTCCGGCGCGACTTAAAAAGGAGATGGCAATTTTGGAAGAGTACATTCTTGAAGGCAAAGATATTCGTAGCAATGAAGATATTGAGAAACATGCAGACTGGGTCGAGGAATGGATGGGTAATTATTCTTTCAATAAAGATAATATTCATGACATTATTCAGGATGAGATCAGTAAGGTGTTTGTAAAAGTATTGGAATGCGCGGGTGTATATAAGAGAACAGAAGATGGCATGGAAGCATTCATGCGATTTGTAAATTCATTATAAAGCACTTCCCAATTTATGAGGGCGGTTCACACTCGTGTGTTCCGTTCTTTAATAATAAAAAGGACCATGTCACGATGTGAATGGCCTGTTTATAATCAATATTCAGTTTTCACAGGGTAGATCCTTTTAGATTTGTTATGCACGATACATATGCATGAAGTATGGCTCGTAGAAATCTAAAAGGGTGTTGATATAATTCTTAATCTTGCTCATTTTGTGTATCCTCCTTTCCTTTCGTTCTGATGTTATTATATGCAAAAGATACTTTGATTACATGCCAAATTGTATTAAAAAGTAGTCAAATATTGCAAGGATGAACTTGTGGATTAGTGTTATTTTGTGCATGTTCTGTATTGTTCGATTTATGGATTCGTTGTACTTTTAGAAGTATAATCGTGAGAGAAAGGTGATGATTTTATGGTCTTGAATTACAAGAAAACAGATGCAATGCTTGATATAACTGATAGGAAATTGCACCATGTTGCGCCTCATCTTCATGGTGTTTTGGAAATGGTTTATGTGACAGAGGGAACGTTGGAGATAGGTGTAGGGACAGAATTGTATCATATGGAAGAAGGAGACTTTGCGGTTGTTTTTCCCGATTTGATTCATCACTATCAGGTATTTTCTGAAGGGACTAATAGAGGTTATTATGTTCAAGCGGCAAATTCAATGTGTGCGGCTTTTTCTGAAACTATATCAAAATGGTGTCCGGCAAATCCGGTAATAAAAAAGGACATGATTTGTAAAGAAGCCCAAAATGCAATAATGGAGTTGGTGCATCTGCCAAACGATGAAACCATCATGGCGCAGGCATATATTCAGATAATATTGGCAAAATGCATACCACTATTTGAATTAATTCAAAAGGATGAAGTAGGTCAAGATGATTTAGTGTATCAGACGGTTGCATATATATCTTCTCATTTTAGAGAAGAGATAACACTTGGAATGATGGCTGAAGATATAGGCGTAAGTAAGTATGTACTGTCACGTATTTTCTCAAAGACATTTCATAGGAATTTTAATCAGTATTTAAATGATGAGCGATTGAATTATGCAATTAGGTGTCTTGAGCATTCTGACTTAAGTATTACGCAGATCTGTATGGATAGCGGATTTGACAGTCAGAGAACATTCAATAGGGTCTTTAAGGAACGATACAAAGTGGCACCAAGAGAATATAGAAAAGGTCGGACTGAATAGATAACGAACTTTGCGCGGTGGTATCACGACTAAGGATGTTTTGTTTTTATATGAAGAAAACGTTCACATTACGGCGGGGTAGTAAATCCCGCAGCATATTTTAATTGATTTTATTCGTGGTTTGGCATACAATATAAAGGAAGTGTTAATATTGGTTTTATGGATTGTTGAGAGGTCTAATATGGGATATTTATCAATTAAGCAAACATCTGATAAGTGGGGAATATCTGTCAGAAGGATACAAGTTCTGTGTTCTGAAGACCGTATTCCTGGTGCAACAAAGATAGGATCATATTGGGCTATCCCGGCAGATGCGGAAAAACCAAATGACCAGAGAATCAGAAGTGGAAAGTATATAAAAGAAAAAGAATAGGTTGTGATTATAGATGAAGGTCTTAGACTTGGATATGGATTACTTTATGGAACACATTGCTTGTATTCCGTTTAGTGTGTCAGATAGACTTGACGAAGATAATTATGGGGATACTGTATGGTCAGAAGAAAGAGTAAGAAACTTTCTGGAAAATAATTGGGATTGGGATGTTCATCATCCGATTTTCTACAGAGTGCTTTTCTTACATTGCCTGTGGAAACTAGAAGAAGAATTCGTGATGACGATGAAGGTGTTGGAATTAGCATTGGTGACTATTTGCTTTGGGCAGTAGCGTATAAGATGATTTCCAAAATAACATACTGTGCAAATCCAAATGGTGATAAGAACGATTATGTGTGGGATACATTAAAGGATTTCAAAGATGATATGATTTGGGATAAACCGATTAGTAATTATATCCAATTAAAGTATAACAGTCAGATGGAGTGGCCGAAGTATAATGATTCCAAGGAATATAAGAAAAAATATATGTTAGGCGCAATAAAAGACCCAGAGGTTGAATTGAAAATAATTCCAACAATTGAAGATGTGAAATTTCAAGGAGACTTTGATTATGCGGTAATCGCACAGTATCCAAATTATACTCCTGCAAGTGCTGATTTTATTTTAGATATTTTTAGAGAGTATATTGTTGAAATATGATATTTGATAAATTAGGGTTGATATGTTCCCGTGTACGAGCAAATATCAAAAAACGGCTTTGATATGTTTCCACGCACGGACAAAAGGAGAAAAATCGGTATGATAAGTTTCCGACTACGAGCAAAATGGCAAAATTGGCGTGGATATGTTCCCTGTTACGAGCGAACCCATAAATTTGGGTGGTTTGACATTCATAGTGTTTTCGCAACCCATGTGGAGACGGTGGTTCTTCTTTCCCAACTCCGCTAGAAGCCGGATGATTATATTGATGTGAATGCAGATGTTGCTGAAGGCGTTGAAGAAATTCAAGATGGTTCAATTATATCTAAAGAATGAAGTATAGTGCGAAAGTGAAGAGTAATGAGAATATCTGAAATAACCGAAGAAAAAATTACAGATGAAATTGTAGATAGAGTCCTATTTGAAGGTATCCAAGATAAAGGTGAGAATGCAGATTGTATAGTTGTTTTAGGTAGCAGCAAGGCAGTACAGTACAGAGTACCGGCAGCTGTTAATGCATATGAAACTGGTCGTTCTTCGAAGATATTAATAATCTCTCGGAATCCTGAGTGATTATGGTCAACACAGTTGACAATGAACATTGAAAAGTGAATATTATCCGAAAAAGATAAAAAAAGACATGAGGAAATAGACATAACGGTTGTCGCTATGCCGAGAAAGAGTGTATAATCTAAAGAGGATTATGTCGTTTGTAGAATCAACTTTCTCAGGGCGGATTCATATGGCAAATCCCATGCATCAAGATGCTGTAGCATCATGATGTGATAGAGGCGGCAATACCACATCTTAGTAGAGCGGTGTCTGCCGTCTTCTAATTTAAAGTCTAATTTCTCCCGTTTATTGGAACGTTCCGCAGAAGTTCTTGCATTAAATTCCGTTTTCCATTCCGCACTGTCACGAGGCGGTATGTTAATTAATCTTGGATTATCCTTCATGGCAAGATGTACTGTTCTGCCGTATTTTGAATTAGAGCAGGGATGTTCGCAGGAACAGCCGTATTTTCTGCTTGCAAGCGGACATCTGAACTTTAACCTGTGCTTAGAAGCCTCACAGCCGTCATGATTCATACGATGTCCTTCTTTGCAGACAGGAACACCGTCTTTTCCGATAGTAAAATCATTTTTGTATTTGACTTTGATACCACGTTTTTCATTTAAATCAATAAAAGGAATGATGTTTTTTTGTTTACAGTATTTATAGATAGGCATTGCATCATGAGCAGAATCTAAGAGTAATTTTGTAATATTGAAATCCGGAAGAAATGATTTCATTCTAAAAAATGTTTCTAGAAATCCATGAGAATCATGTTTTGAAGCCGGATTTAATAAAGGAAAAACAGGAAGGTCACTTTCAGAATCGGATGCAACCAGCATATATAAATCGTATCCATGATACCAACAGTCTCTGGAAGAATCCCAACCGATATCGCAGTCAGGTTGGGAAAAATACCTGTCGCAGTTGCAGTCAGAAATTCCGTTCTCAGCACAATCACAAATGCGATGGCTTCTCATTCTGTGAGAGGTAACAACAGGAGTACCATCACCCGCGATAGCTAAAGAATTATTCTTGATTAATCCTTTAGAAACAGACACATCAAGAAACTGTTTTTTATAGATTTGAAGCAGGGAATGATAAGGTTGTTGTTCGGGAATAAAAGCAGTGTTCTCAAGCTGAGGAATCAATTGGTCAACGGTTACTTTTTCAACAGATGCGGCTTTGGCACCTTTGTTTTTTGGTTTCTTTACCTTAGCTTTTACGGGATGAATATAAGGGGAAAGATTATCATCTTCTGAATCCCATAAGCGATTAAAAAAGTCATAAAAGGTACCAACTCCAGGTGTGTTTCCAACTTCAAATCCGCTAAGAATGGCATACAAAGGATTTATTTTTAATTGTGCAGCCCAATCGGTTATGGAAGTAACCTTAAAATCGATGGATAAAAGGTAAGAACGCTGCATACAGGAAGGTGTTCTTGGAGCCGGGCCGAATTTAGAGTATTTATCACGCATAAGTTCATCAGTGTAAGATAAATCCAATGTCCAAAAACGTTCAATGATATCCCATGTAGAGCGGGCAATTGCATCCGGATTAGGATAATATTTACGAAGATTTTCAGTAACAAAGTTTTGGTAGTCGGCATGACTGCCACAATTAATAGGTAACAATAAAATCGCCTCCAATCGAAAAATATGTCTTATAAATAAGGGCGCGAAGCGCCGCATTTTTCGATGGATTTGTCAAGAGGTTTTGGCAAAAAAAGTGGGGGATTTTAATAAAAAAGGAATCTGAAAGCCTTATGTTTACTGGCTTAAAGATTCCGAGAGATTATTATTAATGTGTGGAGGATCAAGACAACTTGCAAATGGTGAAATAATGATAGAAGCAGAAACCATGTGTAATCGAGCACTTGATTTAGGAGTTCCGGCGGATGCAATCATATGTGAGAAAAACTCAGAAAATACGATTGAAAATTTCTTATTTGCAATGGTGGAATTGCAGCGGGCATTTTGGCTAAATAGAATACATAGTGTTCTCTTGGTTACGACAACTTATCATATGCGAAGGAGCCTTGCTTTGGCCAGATATTTATTTCCTTCGCATATTGAGGTGTATCCATGCCCTATTGATGATACAAACACCAAACGTAGTAATTGGAAAAATAGCGAGGAAGGACGAAAACGGGCTATTTCAGAGACTGCTAATATTATCCGTTGTGTGAAAAACGGAGTCTTTCCGGATTTTGAGATTTAATTTGTAAATGATGAATTATTGTGAAAAATTTTATATTTATTACCGGTGCAAGTGGAATTGGTAAACGTATACTAATATAAACTGGTAGTACATTTGCAATGTTACAGGAAGAAGTTGAATACTATAAAAACAGAAAAACCAGCGGTCGTCAAAAGCATAATGCTAAGTGGATGGCTATCTATAATGATTTCGTTGTTTGTTATGAAGGTGGCATGACTATGGTAGAGATTGCAAAGCGTAATAATGTCAGTGAGAGGACGATTTATAGGTACAAGGTGTATGGTGACAAAATGGAAGAAGCTGAGGATAATGAACACATTTCCTATTGAAAAAACGGGGCACAAGTGCCTGAAATTATCAAAATATTAATTGAGAATAATTCATTATTGATGTATAATATTGAAAAAAGAGGGCACAATATCCCTAAATTATCAATATGGAGGCATTATGGAAATAAAAAGAGATGTATACCTACAGAAATTAATAAACCGCATGCATAATGGGATGATAAAGGTTATTACCGGAATCAGACGTTCTGGAAAATCATATCTTTTGTTTACTATTTTTAGGAATTATCTCAAGACACAGGGGGTTGAGGATGACCATATTATTGAAATTGAGTTAGATGCTTTTGAGAATGAGAAATATAGGGATCCACGAACACTTCTTGAGTATACTAAGAGCCAAATAACAGATGATGGGGAGTATTATATTTTTCTGGATGAAGTACAGCTACTGCCAGCATTTGAGTCAGTACTGAATTCATTTCTTCATATGCATAATGTGGATGTTTATGTAACTGGCAGTAATTCAAAATTCCTGTCAAAAGATGTTATTACGGAATTTAGAGGACGTGGTGATGAGGTTCATGTTTATCCGGTTAGTTTTAGAGAATACATGGAAGTGTTTGATGGGGATAAATATGAAGGCTGGAGTTCCTATGTTAGTTTTGGAGGGTTGCCATTAACAATTACGATGGCTACCGATGAGCAGAGAATGGAGTACCTTACCAGGTTATTTGAAGAAACCTATATAAAGGATATCATTGAGCGCAATCACATTGAAAAGGTTCAGGAAATAAATGACTTGATAAACATCCTGGCATCTGGTGTTGGCTCTCTTACAAATGCATCAAAAATAGAAGCAACATTCAAGAGTGTTATTCAGTCGGATATTAGCCTTAATACCATAAGAACATATATCGACCATTTGAAGGATGCGTTCATAGTCAACGAGGTAAACAGGTATGATGTAAAAGGCAGAAAATATATTGGTACGCCACTCAAATATTACTTTGAGGATGTGGGGTTGCGAAATGCTAGATTGGGCTTTCGCCAAGTAGAAGAAACACATCTAATGGAAAACATCATTTATAATGAACTTCGTGTGAGAGGCTACCAGGTTGATGTTGGTGTGGTTGTTAAACGAGGCAGAACAGAAGAAGGTGTGCAGGAAAAGAAACAGCTTGAAATAGATTTTGTTGCCAATATGGGTAGCAAGAGATATTATATCCAGTCTGCTTTTAGCCTGCCGGATGCTGAGAAGAGAGCACAGGAAAAAGCCTCTCTTATAAATGTGAATGATTCATTCAAGAAGATTATTATTGTTAAGGATGTTGTAAAACCATTACATGATAATGATGGAATACTTACGATGAGCATATATGACTTCTTGTTAAATGAGCATAGCTTGGAACTTTAAAAATGAAACAGCTCCCTGTAGGTATGAGCAGGAAAGTATTGATATTCACTTTTTACAACGCTACGTTGGATTTTCTCCGAAAATGCGTTGTTTGGAATTCTCCTTGACTTCTGTTATATTGAATCTATCGAAGATGCATCAAGAGAATAATAGTCAAGGAGAGGTAGAATATATGACATTAGGAAATAATATAAAAAAGTATCGTCATGATTTGGGAATTACGCAGGAAGAACTGGCAGGGATTCTTTGTGTTACCAGGCAGGCTGTCAGCAAATGGGAAAGTGGAGCGAGTCTTCCGGAGGTTACCCGTATTGTTCCACTGGCACAGGCTTTGAAATGTAGTTTTTCTGCACATACAACAAAAGGCAAAACGTTTAAAGAAAAGGAGATTCAAAATGTTATTTATATGTTATCCCAAATGTTCAACCTGTCAGAAGGCTAAAAAGTGGTTAGATGAGCACAATATAGAATATACTGAGCGTCATATAGTGGAGGATAATCCTTCTTATGACGAATTGAAGGAATGGTATACTAAGAGTGGACTTCCACTTAAGAAGTTTTTTAATACCAGTGGACTTTTGTATAAAGAAATGCAGCTTAAGGACAAACTGCCTGCTATGAGTGAAGAGGAACAGTTAAAGCTACTCGCTACTAATGGTATGCTGGTGAAGCGTCCGTTGGTTGTAAATGATGACACTGTGCTTGTGGGATTCAAGGAAGCAGATTGGATTAACTCTTGTTTTTATTTGTATTATTGAGCATTCTAAATTGTTTGGGTGTAATGTTTTTGCGTTGCTTAAAGCTTTTTATAAGATGACTGCAATCAGAAAAACCTGTCAGCTGGCTTATGTAGCTTAGATCAAAATCTGTGAAAAGCAAAAGTTCTTCAGCTTTGTAAATTCGCATATCTTCAATGTATTCCTTACAGCTTTTTCCATACACTTCCAAAAATTTCTTGGCAAAATATGAGTAGCTCAGACCACAGGAGGCTGCAATATCATTTACTCTCAGGTTGCTGTCTAAGTGGTTTGAGATATAAGGAAGAATATTAAAAATATCATAATTTTCTTCTTCACTGAATGTTTTTGCGTCTATAGTGAAGCCGGTATTTTGCCAGTATCTTATTATAATTATAAGCAGGTGATATAAATGACCAAATATAATAATATCATAGCCGTACTTATTATTTTCAGTTTCGGATATACAATTGTGGAAAATTGCTTCAATTTGCTCTTCTTCCACATATTTTTTATCGATAAGAATAGATTCTTTCTTTTTTTGAGCCAGATGGAATATGCTACTAAGTCTTGGTGAATATGACGATGTAAAGGTCATTGAGTTTATATCCAGCTTTATTCCTGCCATGGAAACCGGCTGGTTATTTATAAGGTAAAAAGCATGTACAAGCTTTGGATGAAGTACAATCATTTCTCCTTCGGACACAATATACTCTTCGTTCTCAACATGAACGTTTACAGTACCTTTTAACACAAATACAAGCTCCATATAGTAGTGCCAGTGCGGACTTATTGGAAATATTGCATATTTTGAATCACAGTAAAAGCATTCAAATGGATTATGTAGTAAATCGCTTTCTTCATATAGATTTAGCATAGTTGATACCTCGTAATATTATTAATTTGATATACAGCAGCTTATTGTAATCGTTCATATTTTATTAAAAAGATAGATTTTTACAGTTTTTGACATATTTATATTATATCTTTTTTTAGAAAAATGTGAAATACTTTATATCAAATTTAAATGGAATAAGGGAGAATTTGAAGAAAGTATGGAGAAGAATAATAAGATTAGATGGCTATGGGAAAACATGGAGGGATATAGGGGACTGTATGTAGTAGGTATATTTGGAACTCTTTTATACAATGTACTTCATCTGACAGTGCCACATATCACACAGGTTATTCTGGATATGTTTCTTTCAGGGGAAAATGCAGCATACAATCTACAAAACAGGAGAAATTTGTTTTATGGCCTTATTCTTGCGATGGTGGGACTTACAATTTTTCGCTCGGTGGTTGTTTATGTTGACTGCATGATTTATGAGAAGGTTTCGCAGGCGACGCTCTTTAATATAAGAAACTATCTCTATAACAAGATGCAGCGTCAGGATATGAAGTTTTACAGCTTTTACAGAACCGGGGATCTTATGACCAGACTTACCGGGGACCTTGATGCCATTCGACACATGATTGCATGGGTAATAAGAATGATAATAGAGTCATTTGCCATGTTTGGCGTAACAATGACATATTTCTTTTTTATGAATTGGAAACTTGCGCTTACTTTGGTTATGATTGCACCCTGCATATTTGTAGTGATAATTCTGTTTAAAAGAAAAGTGGCGCCAAAACACAGAAAGCTTCGTGAAAAATTTGCATTGCTCAATACAGTTGTCCAGGAAAATATTTCAGGAAACAGAGTAGTTAAGGCCTTTGCAAGAGAAGATTATGAAATTGAAAAATTCAATGAGTGCAATGTTGATTATTCAAATACCAATAAGGAAACTGCTTTTACCTGGCTTAGGTTTTTTCCAATAGTTGAAACCTTTGCAAATCTTATGCCGGTAGCGCTTTTGGCTATTGGTGGATTGTTTCTTATTGAGGGTGAGCTTACATTTGGTCAGTATGCTGCCTTTTCAGGTCTTATCTGGGCAATAGCAAACCCTATGAGAAATCTTGGTAATATAATGAACGAATTTCAGCGCTTTGATGCGGCATCGGCAAAGGTATTAGAGCTGTATTATACGGAGCCGGAGATCGTGGACAGCCCTGATGCAAGGGATATTGACGGACGCCTTAAAGGAAAAATAGAATTTAAAAATGTAAGCTTTAAATATGAAGATGCCTATGTACCTGTACTTCATGATATTACTTTTACAGCAAATCCTGGAGACACAATTGCCATTATGGGTGAGACCGGTTGTGGAAAGACTTCACTGATTCAGCTCATTCCAAGATTTTATGAACCTGTAAGTGGCTCTATATTAATAGATGGCGAGGATATTAAAAGCTGGAAATTAACTCAGCTTAGAAAAAATATTGGTCTTGCTACGCAGGACGTCCTTTTGTATTCAGATACTATTGATGGAAATATATCTTATGGAAATTCAAATATTTCTGAGGAAGATGTGAAAAAGTTTGCAAAATATTCAGCTGCAGATGATTTTATATCAAAAATGCCGGAAGGATATGACACTATTGTCGGTGAGAGGGGAGTTGGACTTTCAGGAGGACAGAAACAAAGAATCTCGCTTGCAAGAGCACTTGCAATAAAGCCATCAATACTTATTCTTGATGATACTACTTCAGCAGTTGACCTTGAGACAGAAAAGACAATACAGGATGGACTTAACAATCTTGATTTTGAATGTACCAAGATAATAATTGCACAGAGAATATCAACAACAAAAAATGCGGATAAGATAATCGTTCTTGAAGACGGACGTATTAAGGAAATGGGAACCCATGAAGAACTTATTGCCAGGCATGGATACTATTATGATGTAGTGCAGCTGCAAAATGGAAATGAGGTGATATAGTTATGGCTAGAAGAAATACATACAAGGAAGACGAAATACTCGAAACTCCTTTTGACATACATCATTTGATGCGTGCCTTTGTATATATCAAAAACTATGCGGGTAAAATGATTTTTGCACTGTTTTTAAGTGCGGTAGGTGGTATAACAGGATTATTTGCACCTATGATTACACAAAGAGCACTGGATGTTGCAATACCTCAAAAAGATAAGCAGATGCTGTTTTCACTTATATTTGTACTTATTGGCTGCTATATAGTAAGTGTGTTATTTACAACTTTGCGTCAGAGGATAATGACTAAGGTAGGACAGGATATTATTTTTGATATTCGTAAAGATATATTTGAACATTTACAGAGACTGCCATTTCAGTACTATGATGACAGACCACATGGAAAGATACTGGTTCGAGTTGTTAACTATGTAAACTCTGTTTCAGATATGCTCTCAAATGGTCTTATAAATGTAATACTTGAATTGCTGAACCTGATTTTTATTGTAATATTTATGTTCATGGTGGATGTTAAGCTTTCACTTGTCGTCCTTGCAGGTGTACCGGTGCTTGCAGTATTTATGTTTTGGATAAAGAATAAGCAAAGAAGAGCATGGCAGAATGTTTCAAACAAAAATTCAAATCTCAATGCATATCTTCAGGAAAATATAGTTGGTGCAAGAGTTACACAGATATTTGCCAGAGAAGATGAAAATGCAGAAATCTTTGAGATGCTTTCTGACAGGACAAGAGATGCATGGATGGAGGCTGTAAGATACAGCAATCTGGTATGGCCGGGGATAGACAGTATATCGGTTGTGATAAGAGCAGGCATATTTATATTTGGACTTATTGTATTTGGACAGGGAAATGAGACCGTAGGTACAATAATCGCAATTTCCTCTTACGCATCAAGATTCTGGCAGCCTATTATGAGTCTTGGAAATATTTTTAATAATTTCATAAATAATATTGCTTACCTTGAAAGAATTTTTGAGACTCTTGATGAGCCGGTAACAGTAGATGATGCCGAAGATGCCATAGAAATGCCGGATATAAAAGGTCAGGTTGTTTTTGAAAATGTCACCTTTGGTTATGAGGAAGGTCAGACCGTATTAGACAATGTGTCATTTACAGTAAATCCAGGTGAGAGTGTGGCTCTTGTAGGGCCTACGGGCGCCGGTAAAAGTACAATAGTAAATCTTATTTCCCGCTTTTATAATATTAATTCCGGAAGAGTTTTAATTGATGGAGTTGATATCTCAAAAGTGACACTCAAGTCACTTCGCTCACAGATGGGAATCATGCTTCAGGACAGTTTTATATTCTCAGGAACAATAGAGGATAATATCAGATATGGTAAGCTTTCAGCCACTGATGAAGAGATAATAAGGGCAAGCAAAACTGTATGTGCAGATAATTTTATTTCCCGTATGTCTGATGGTTATAAGACAGAGGTAAAGGAAAGAGGTTCACTTCTTTCACAGGGACAGAAACAGTTAATATCATTTGCGAGAACTCTTTTATCTAATCCTGCAATTTTGGTTCTTGATGAGGCAACTTCAAGTATTGATGTGCAGACAGAAAGAGATTTGCAAAAAGGACTTGATGCAATGCTAGAGGGACGTACTTCATTTATAATTGCTCACAGACTTTCTACTATAAAAAACTGTGATAAGATAATGTATGTAGATAAAGGTGGAATAATGGAGTGCGGAACACATGATGAACTTATGGAAAAGAAAGGATATTACTATAATTTGTATACAGCACAAATGCAGGATTTGAAGAAAGCATAGATGGCAGACGAGAATCTGAAATTCTCGTCTCCTTTTCGAAATAAATTGCTCAGAAATGGGGATTAGTATGGAAAAAAGATTAAGAGATAAAAAGACAAGAGTAATTGATGAAACGACGCCTTTACTTGTTATAGCAGGACCTATGTTCGTTGAACTGCTTTTAAATATTTTTCTTAACAACATTGATACAATAATGTTAAGTCATTATTCTGAAAATGCAGTAGGAGCAGTTGGAAATGCCAATCAGGTAATGTTTTTGATAATTATGCTGTTTAATATTATAGCAACAGCAACTTCGGTTGTGGTGGCGCAGTATCTGGGGGCAGAACAGTTTGACAAGATGAATCAGATATATACACTTGCAGTTGTGGTAAATCTGGTATTTGGTATAGTACTAAGTGCAGGACTTGTGGCAGCCAAAGGATTTATTATGAAAATGCTGAATGTTTCTGATGAAATGATGCCGGATGCCATGATATACATGAGTATAGTAGGTGGTGGTTTGTTTTTGCAGGCGGTCTATAATGTAATGCTTCAGATACTTAGATGTAATGGTCATACTAAGGTTGGAATGTACATTTCAGTTGTGATAAACCTTATAAACATTGTTGGAAACTTTACATTTCTGTACGGACCACTCAAATTTTTGAATCTTGGTGTAGCAGGAGTTGCAATATCAACAGTTACATCCCGAGTTGTGGCACTTACAATTGCGTTTGTGTTCTTTTACAGGTCAAGGCTTGGAAAGATTTCGCTTTCTCTATTGAATCCGTTTCCGGGCAGACTGTTATATAAGATGCTCATTATTGGGCTTCCTTCAGCAGGCGAGAACTTATCTTATAGTATGTATCAGATGGTATTGCTTGCAATTATCAACAGTATGGGAAATAATGCAGTAAATGCAAAGGTATACTGCAACTCGCTTATCTCCTTTGCGATGGTATTTTCTAATGCTTCAGCTATGGCAACGCAGATAATCACAGGACATCTGGTTGGTGCAGGCAAGGAGGATGCTGCTTATAAGAGAGTGTTTACAACGCTTAAGACTTCTATGCCTATCACAATAGCACTTGCTGCGGTAAACTGGCTTATCAGTCCATTTACGCTTCGTATTTTTACAAATAATGAAGAAATCATACATTTAGGTTATTATATAATGCTGGTCGATATTTTTATTGAAGTAGGAAGATGCTTAAATATGACCTTTGTAAACAGCTTAAAGGCAGCAGGAGATTATCTGTATCCGCTTATAATCGGACTTATAACTATGTGGGGACTTGGTGTTACTGTAGGATATGTTCTGGGCATACCTTTGGGAATAGGTGTGGCAGGTGTATTTATGGGAACAGCTACTGATGAATGTATACGTGGAATCATTGTTATGCAGCATTGGCGTAAGCGAAAATGGGTAGGAAAAGCAGTTATAAATAAGAAATCTTAAAAATTGTGTGAAAATCGGATGCGCCGGCATCCGATTTTTTGACATTATTATTATTTAGTGTTATTATGAATAAAATTAAAAAGTGTAAAATCGGCTACTTGTAAGAGGGGATTATATGAACAGAAAACGTAATGTGCTGATGGTGTGGGGCATACTTGTATTAAGCTTTTTGATGTCTATAATGATTTCTCTGTTTTCACTAAACATTGTTATAGATGATAACAGGGAGAATATGGCAAACACTTATTCCTCAGAATTTTGTAATGAGATAAGTGCTTTGATTGGTGAACCAAAAGCTATCGCCAAGTCTATTAATCACCATAATGTACGTGAAATTTTGACTAATAAAGAGGAGTATGACGACGAAAGAAAAGAGACTGAGGTTATAATATATCTTGGTGAGCTTGTGAACAGCTTTGGATATAAGACGGCATACATTGTTGATATAAATGACAGAAAGAGTTATTCACAAAATGGAAGTGTATCAGCGACGGATGATTTTATTACCGAAGTAGATGAATGGTGCAGACATTTTATCGGAATTGGAAAAGAGTATTATTTTGATGTTAAAAATGAATTAAATACAATATATATTAATTATATAATAAAAGATAAAAATGATAATCCCATAGGAGTATGTGGAGTCGGAATATATATTGATACCGTAAATCAGATTATTGATAATTATGAACAGCGATATAATATAGATTGTAAAATCGTCTCAGATGATGGAATATATGAGTTTTCAAGAGACAGCAAATTGATAAATCAGCCGGTTGAGGATGAAATAATGAGATTTATCAAAGCGGCTGATACCAATCAGCTTCTGATTTATAATGAAAACAGTAATATTATACGAAATATTGACGATTTTGGCTGGTATCTGGTAATGGATATCTCCCAAAGCAAATTAAATGGATATGATAAGCTGGTTTTAAGAAATGTAATTGCATGTCTGATTGTTCTTACATTTGTACTTGTCATTTTTCATC
>JAFPAQ010000155.1 GCA_017424235.1 Lachnospiraceae bacterium
ACTTCAACTGTTCCATCATAATTGCCTTTGCCTTTTACTTTTGCAACAGCTTCACCTACGTTTTTATTGTTTAAATAGCTTCCTGTATAATTCAAAGTGTAGAGAGTAAATGATTTTACAAAAATAGATACCTAAGTTAAACTGTCATTGCTGACCGGCCAGTTAGCAAATGAACAGAATAAGGAAGGTATCTACAAATGAATTCTACACAAAACAAAAAGATTGAGCAAGTAAAAGAAACAACAATGATTGTTGGTATTGATGTTGGCAGTGAGAAGCACTATTTCAGAGCTTTTAACTGGAGAGGCATTGAGCTTACCAGAAAGCCTGTACCGTTTTCGAACTCTATGGAGGGATTCAACAGCTTCTATAACACAGTTGTAGAGCTGATGCAGAAAAATAAACTTGAAGAGGCAATGGTAGGAATTGAACCAACAGGTCATTACTGGTTTGACCTTGGGCAGTTCATGGGTGAAAAAGATATAAAGCTTGTAATGGTAAATCCGCATCATGTGCATAAGACCAAGGAATTGGACGATAACAGTCCGTCAAAAAATGACAGAAAAGATCCGCGTGTTATAGCAGGACTTGTAAAGGACGGAAGATATTTTTACTCATATATGCCGACAGGTGTATATGCAGAGCTAAGAAATGCCTCAAACCGCAGATTTGTGCTTGTAGAAGAACAGACAAGGGCAAAGAATCGTTTGCAGAAATGGATTGCAGTGTACTTTCCAGAATATAAGGGAATTTATACACACATAGATTCCAAGGGAGGTTTGTTAGTATTAAAGCAGGCACCGACTCCTGATGAGATAGTAAAACTTGGAGTAGAAGGTATCATAAAAATATGGAAAGACGCGAAACTGCGAGGAAATGGGCAAAAGAAGGCTAAGTTGATTCTAAATGCAGCAATGAACAGTATTGGATTAAAAACAGGTCTTATAGAAGCCAGAATGGAGATTCAGGATCTGATAGAGGACTATGAGCTTCAAACAAAACGTCTTGAACGGGTCAATGACCTGATTAAAGAACTATGCCAACAAATTAAGCATGTAGATAAATTGCTTGAAATTAAAGGTATAGGAATAACAACAGTAGCTGGCTTTATAGCGGAGGTAGGTGATATCACGCGCTTTGATAACACAAAAGAACTTCAGAAGTTGGCAGGACTGGAACTGGTGGCAGATAGTTCAGGCAAACATAACGGAAAGACAAAGATAAGTAAAAGAGGACGAAAACGCCTCAGATATCTGCTTTTCGAGGCTGCCATATCAGTGGTGGGCAAGAATGAAGAATTTAGAGAAATCCACAAGTATTATACCACCAGAGAAAAAAATCCATTAAAGAAGATGCAGTCACTGATAGCAGTTGCCTGTAAGCTGATAAGAGTATTCCATGTAATTCTTACAAAGGGAATCTGCTATGATGCATCAAAGATGCTTGCTGATATCAGGCATCCGGGAACACAGCCTAAGGCTGCATAGTACCACAGAATGTAACAATCATAATGATTACAGGAAGCGTCCACCGAAAGGTGCTGTAATAGAAGTGTTTGGTTCAGTAATGAAAGTACAAAGAATGAGCTGGTAGCCGGCAGGAATTTTCTCCGGAGGGCATGACCCTGATGAATAGCTAAGTCGGCACCCTGGTTATGGATAGGCAGAACGAAGGAAGTGAGGACCCACCGTAAGGGGGATGATCCTGTTGGACATGAGAGGTGAGCTGCCATATAGGGATGGGTATACATCGAGGCCATTTAGAATGAATAGTGATGACGTTTTATTTGGTGTACCCATTATTACTATATATCTGCCCTGTATGAGGTAAAGATCACTCCATAACCTTAGTTCCATTCAAAGACAGGTATCAAAAAGTATTGAATATATTGAAAAAAACACTTGATTATATGGAGAGTGATGACGTTTTATTTGGTGTACCCATTATTACTATATATCTGCCCTGTATGAGGTAAAGATCACTCCATAACC
>JAFPAQ010000156.1 GCA_017424235.1 Lachnospiraceae bacterium
ACTATTGATACAGCATAAATCAGATTCAGCATAAATCCTAAATGATATGAATTATAAAGCTTACCAACAAAGAAAAAATACTTAATATATGATAACACACAACTGAACAGGCTATTACCTGACTCAATATATCCATATACTGCCAAAGGCAAGCTTATCAAAGTAGTGATAACATACATTTTCATTGCCTTATAAAGATACTTTTTTATCTTATCCTCTCTATCAACACCAGGCTTATTCATTGAAATAAACAGAAAATATCCTGATGACACAAAAAAGAAGGGATTCACCATATCAGCCAAGAATTGAACAATATCTATTAATGTACTATTATCACAATTGGCAAGTGGATTTGAATGATATAATATAACTATACATGCCATAAATAATCTACAGACATCTATCATGTTATAATTATGACCTTTATCTATTGTATTAACTAACTTCATTTAATCTCCCATACATACACTATACATGTACCTTACTCTTATCTGAATCAGCTAAAAAATCATTCCAGTAATATCCCATAAATATAAGCAAATAATTTCTAAGAAGATATACAGAAATAATATGTGCCTCCATAATCATAAATACAGCATTAGCAACTATAAACACCAAAAGTACATAATCCTTCTTTTTATATGAAATCCATATAAGATAAATAATTCCCAGTAAAAAGACAATAGCCGGTATTATACCATACCAATAAAAGAGTCTTATAAAACCCTGATCAAAAAATTCCACATTATCAGGTAACGCAAATAATGTCCAGTTCTCTACTCTTGCCATTTCAAATATATTGGAATACTGAAATCTTCCGTTTAATGCCTTGTCTATCCAGTACATAACAGGAGTATCCCTTCCAACATGTGAACCATAAATTGAAAAAATTGTAAGAAAAACTACCAATATTCCCGAAAGTATATAAAGAATCTTACTTTCTCTAAGAACTCTACAATATTTTAATAAAAGTACACCCAAAATAAATGCTATCATTACCAGCAATGCTGTATTTGAATCTGTAAAAAGATATGACGCGATATTGATGAGTGCTACTATCACTATATTGTATAATTTAATGCTGTCAATATATATGTATACAAATAACATGCTAAGCATAAAAAGCATTGTCTGAAAAGCATTTGGATGTCCCATTCCAAAACAATATCTGGTCTCAATTTTTTCTCTTCCAAAATCAGTAGTAAACGATATATCTCCATATATGCCTGTAACTGATAAAAGGAAAATCACAGCAACTCCCACAGAAGTTAGAACAAAAATAAATTTTAACATCTTCTTTAGATCTATATCTTTGCATGCCACAACAAGTGCAACAGCCCTGACTGCCTCATCTCTTGTATTTATAAAATATGAAATTGCAGCAATACCGCCTACCACAGCTATACATATAAGCTCTGTTTTTGAATATTTTGTTGTGATTATCTTTATACAAAATAAGGCAAAGGTCAGTCGAAACAATATTCCTTCATATGGATTTATGTATGCACTTTTATCAATTAACATTAACAATATTTCTGTAAAAAGTGCAATCCAAAAGCATAATTCTCCTGCTTTTTTTACTTTCTCCATAGTCATTCTAACCCACCTCCAAAACTTCTTTTACAATAAACTGTTATAACAACTATTTTTTGCTAATTCTTTTAACCCGACATCCAACAAAACATTTTACTGAATTATAAAGCTCATAAAACCACTTTCTAAAATACAGTGTAACACCTATTCCAAGTCTTATTGCTTCACCTATTCCCTGATTATATTTGACAATAAAATTGTAAGCAAAGTATTCCCTGCATTCTTTACTCTTATTTAACTCATATTTTTCAAACATATACCGGTAGTCTTTATAAATGCGAATATCTTTTTCAGTAAAGCTTTCTGTATACTGGTGGTCATGAACTCCTATTGATATAAGTGGTTTATCAGTCCATGCATATCTGCCCTGAACTCTAAGCAGCTCAAAATACAGATACATATCCGAAGCCCAATTACTCTTTTCATCAAATAATGCCATACTTCCATCTTTATAACGCCTGTATATAACTGCACTCGGTGCACCTATCTGATTGCCCAGAAAAAGAAGTCTGTAATCCTTATTAAGCCTGCTTATAAATTCATCCTCTGCCTTACGGTCATAATAATCCATATCCTTATCAAGCATAACCTGTCTGCTTCCTGAAAACGCCAGTAAGACCTCGGGATTTTTATCAAGAAGCTCAACAAATTTGCCAAGGCAGGTACTGTCAGTAAACCAGTCGTCACTGAACATTATTTTTATATATTTGCCCTTTGCCATCTTAACTGCTGCATTCCAATTAAATATATGCCCAAGCGGAGTCTTGTTATGAACATAATTTACCTGTGGATATTTGGATTTAACCATATTACATATCTCATCATTTGTCGAGTCATCAGATATATTTACTTCAAAATCTGTATAATCCTGTTCATATATTGATTTTAGCATACGCTCTACTTCTGACACATTATTATATGCAGGTGAGCATATAGAAACCTTAACACTCATATTTTATTTTCTAATAATCCTTCTTACAAATCGTTTAATGGCAACAAGTATACCGTAACATGTACTTTTAACAGCTACCTTCATTCTTCTTAGAAGCCTGGTAACTCCTTTTTCCTCATGCATTATAAGAAAATCAAGCTCTTTTTGATGTTCCCGGATATACTTTGGATAGCTTTCGTCAATCTCACATCTTATAAACTGCGCATCACGTCCAAATATGTCTTTTCCATCCTTTATCTGGTCTGACACATTTGATAAGACATGTCTCGAATTGTATTCCTGATGAGCTGCTGATACCACCTTCTCCTGAACACGCTTCTTTATATCCTTCTGACCATGTCCACCCATATATCCAAAATGCCAGCCTCCATCGTCAACTCTTATACCTATTTCCTTACGTTCAGGAAAACGCAGTTCACCTAATTGCAGCTTTTGCTCTCTTAAAAGCTTGTAGCTGCACATCTTAGAGCCAATCCACTTCTTACGCTTAACACCTTCAAAATCGCCTGCATAAGATAACAGATTTCCCGATATCTCTTCCATGTTGAGATAACAGTAAAAAAGTCTTTGAGCAAAATGATATATCTTGTCCTCTCTAAAATCCTTTAATATTTCTGATATTTTCTCAGGATTTGGTATTTCATCAAGGTCACTGAATATAATAATATCATCGTCCTTACAATCCTTTAATCCTCTTGTAACTGCATTTTTTTGAAAAGTGTCTCTGTAATGAGTATCTCCCTGTGGCGTATCATCCACTACAATATGAATTATCTTGTCCTCAAATTCCTTGAACATGTCTTTGTTTTCTTCATAATACAAGGGTTTCTTAAGACCGGAAAAGGTCTCCGTCGCCTCACTTATAACAAATTTATCCACAACAGGACTCATTACATTTAATCTTATCTTTAAAATATCCAGTTCATTAAAAAACTGAAAGCAATCATAAACCATAAAAGCTCCTTTAATCTATAAGAAACACTAATCCTCATTTCTTAGATACTCTATTATGTCTGTTATCATAAATTGCAAATACTATAATTCCTATAAATAAACCGGCAGATATGAAGTATGATATTGTCCACATTAACGGAATTTCATATATTACCTTAATTAACCCATTATACCCCGATGGAACCATTATACTCAATCTGTTATTAGTTCCATTTTGAATACTAAGTTCTGTCCCGTCTTCTGTATAGGCATGATAGTTATCATAGTTTAATATAGGAATTTGAACAAGCTGTTGTTCACTATCAATATTATTGCAAACAAATGTTACCTTTCCATGATCAGACTCATATCCGGCAATTCCAACTTTTGACAAATCAGCAATTACACTACGCCATCTCATATATCCTTCAATAGTTCCGGTAATCATATATTCACCACCGACTGTATCCTGTTCTACATCTGCACCACCGTATACTTTGTACTCTGAGGCAGTATTGGCAAAATTCATATAAAACGATCCTATTCCTGCTACAGCCAAAGTCATAAAACATATAACGATACATTTAACTTCAAATATGTTCCTATGCTCCATAAAAATTTTTACACCAATTACAGTTGCTGTTGTGGCAAACACCGATGCAATTGACAAATATCGCCATGGGAACTGAACCACACTGAGAAGCTTTGCCAATAATGGACTTACTTCTTCAATATTATCCCAAGGGAAAAATCTTGCTGACAAAATAATACATATTACAGTAAAACCAACACATACTATTCCAACTTTTAATCGGGTATCTTTTTCTATTTTCCAATTATATTTTTGTATACAGCACCATATAAACAGACCAATTCCTAAAACCAGTGAAAATCCAAGCGCCATTGGCATTTCATTTGCCATTCCTGATACTGTATCACCTGACGAGGTCATAAAAACTCCAAACACTTGAAGCATATATGTTCCATAATGCTGAATTGCCTCTGCTTCCTGTTCCCTTACGCGAATATGCATTCCCATTGAAGACAGAAATGGAACAATAAAGCAAAGATTGAGCACTAATGTCATAAGTGCCGTACTCAAAAGTGCAATAAATCTTTTAAATTCAAATGTCTTTCTAATAAATATAATACAAAATAAAATAATAAATATTGCTGCAAGCTCACATGACAAAATATGGCTTTGAATCAATCCTGTCAATCCCAGTAAAACCCAAATACAGTCTTTCCAATTTATTTTTGCAGCTTCTTTCTTATATATTCTAATAAATCCATACATGATCAGTGGATAAAACATCATTGCGGTGTACTCTCCGGCTGCTGCCCGAAGGTACACATTTGCAATTCTATATGAAGAAAGTGTATAAAGAAAAGCTCCCAAAAGACCTGTTTTTCTATTCCCTGAAATTTCCTTAAAACAGAAATAACTGATTAATACTGTTGCTATATTGATACTAATCACATATATCTGATAACAAACCTGTATCGGTGCTCCAATCAAATATATAATGGCAGGAATATAGAAAAATATCTGACCATAAAATAATGGTGAGGCATAACCATATCCGTTAGCCATCTCGGTCTGAATTGGAAATGTCCATTGACCGTTTTTGATATTTTCTGCTAACGCCCAGATTCTGGCAATATGAAAATCCATATCATGACCTTTTAAAAGAAAATCGGTAAACATTGGCAGGCTTGAAAAGAACATAATCGCAATAAGTCCCAATGTAACAGTTTTATGTTCAAATCCATTATCCGTAAAAAAGTAAATATAGCCTATATCAATAATCAGAAACAGAATAAGCCATGCAATCACTTTCAAAAATCTATATCCTGTTAATTCTTTTAGTTCAATACTATTAAGCTTTAACTCTCCAACTCCAAAAAAATTAACTTTAATCTCTATATCATTGATTGATTTTAATGAACGTACCCATACTCTGGTACTGTTGACAGTAATACCATCTCTTAATGGAATTTGATTATAATATATTTTTTGCTGATTATTTGCAGATATAAGCTGTATGGCACCTGTATTATCATCACTGTTTCCACCAACCTCATTGTCATAAACAAGGGAATAATACTTAACTTCCATCTCATACATACCAGCCGGAACTGTTAATTTTTCACTCCCTGCTATCCATCTGCCATAGGGCTGTTCATCATTTCTTCCTGAAACATATAATGAACGATGTATATCTGTATTTGCCTTGTTATCATAAACCACTAATGTATTAGCATCCAACATCATGGAATCTTTTGGCTCATATTCCTCAAGTACAGTCTTATCATCAGTTATGATCAGTTTATCAGCTGACAATTGAATATTATTTGCCTTACCAAAGCATGTAACAAGCATAAATATCAAAAAAGCAGCTTCAATAATCAGAAAAACTGTAAATCCTTTATATTTTTTTGCAAACTGTTTCATTACCATATACCTCTGTTATCCTTTTAGTAATTCTTTTACTTTTCTTTTGCATCTTTTTATTAAAGGTGGCTTGATGAAATTTGGATACTGCGCATTAGTTCCTTCCCATTTATGGAACGCAAAGGGAGTTATCCCTGCTACCTCCGGTATCATTTTCTCATGGGCATAATACTTTGCAACCTCTAACGGTGCTATTCTCATCCCTTCTGCCTCAAGTAAATGCCTTATCTTACAGCAGATAAAACCATCCTCATAGTACCACATTTTGCCATATGCATACTCACCCTCCCAGGGAATATTGTTTTTCTTTGGAAAATCCATAAGTCTTTTACTTCTGATACCGGCACTGTTTCCAACTCTGCAGATATTTCCATATTTATCCCGATATGTCGTAGTATCGCCTTGTGGTGGCAAAGGCCAGGGGGCACCTATATAATCATAATCAAGAAATTCATCACGCCACATTTCAGGATGAACCACAAAACCATCAGCATGAACAATAAGTGCAAAATCTGTATGGATATGCTCACCAAGCTCATAAACCATCTTATAGTTAAAATCATCAATATTTGTAAGCTTACTTGTATGACTATAGCGTATACTTTTGGGTAATCCAATTGGTCTTGTATGTGTCACAAGCACTGCATCACCAAACTCAATTCCCTTCATGCTGTAAAGCATAGCCTTGATTGTCGCCTGAATATTAACACTGGTCATTGCAACCAATGTAACATTAGGTAATTTCAATTTACTCTGCATAACTATCCTCATTTCCGAAATTAACAATAAGATGAAAAAATACAATTTTTTATCAGTTATAAATATTACTTATTTAACAGTCTTCTTTTTGCCGATCTTAGCATCCTTACGAACAAATCTCCATATATAAGTCTTTTGCTATTTATATAAGCAAGTTTTAATGAAATACCCATCTGCTTTTTTCCAACCGAAGCATATTTTGCTGATTTTTTCTTATATTCTTCCAGTTCTTTCCTGCATTGTTCTGCTGTAAATATCCTTCCAGCCTTGTCCATATAATTAAAATCACTGTAAATATTCTGCTCAGAAGCCCAGTATCCATCTGAAACATTATGACGCGCCCAGTATTTAGGTGCAATAATATATTGTACTGTCTCACTTGTAAAAGCCGGAAAGAATGCAAATGTAGAGTTTGATAATATCAGATATCTGGCATTTTTTATAGCAGTATAATCTCCTGCAAGGTCAAAGTGATATGCAGCTACCTCAGGAAGTATTCTCTTGGCTGCACTAATATCATCTGTAACCACCATAAATTCCATGTCAGAGCGAATTTCTTTCATTTTTTTCATTGCATCAAGCCAATATTTTCTTCTAAGAAAAAGTTCAGGATTTGATGAATATTCTCCACCACGTATATTTATAATACAAAGATTGTCTCTTGAGTAATCCATACAGTCGTATTCCGGCTTAACCTTTAACCATTTCTTTATTTGTTCTTTGTATTTTCCAAAATAAGCCTCATCCTGCAAATTTCCATAAATCAAGGTAGTTTCATTCAGGCTCATAAGCTTCTTATCTACACCTGAAATATAACAGCCATGCTCTATATCATGTATGCTGTTTCCGATATATATACGATCTTCCTTTTCATGATAAATGTTTTTAAAGCTGTCTTTATCCATTTTAATTCCGCAATCAATATCCATAAAGTACATTCCTTTATTACTATGAATATTATTTGCAAAGATTTCTCTATTCAAAATACTGAAATCATATCCTTTTGAATATGCCAATGCTCTGGTTGTTACATAGCAAAAAAGCTGATTACCTAATCCTTGTCCTTTTAATAATTCAGTGGCTATTATTGGTTTATTATCCACATTAAACTCCTAATTTTCTATATATTTTTTCAATAATGTCTTTATCAGTTTTTGAATCAAATTTTCTGGCAAACATACAATTTGACGCCATTAATTCATCAAAATCCTTATTTTTGAATACATATGGTGTCCCCCTATTCCAATCAATATATCTCAAACATGCGTTGTAATTATTATCAAATCCTGATATATATAACTTATCATGGTATGGAGAATCCATTAAAATTGTCTGCCAAACTGCCTCGTCACTAATTTGGGTAGCCCAAAATGCTTTTTTATACTTTGAATAGTTTTTAACTGCATACTCTGCAAATCCTGAAGTAATACTACACCAATTTGATCCTCCATAGAAAGAAAAATCTTTCTTTCTTGTCCTATCAATCTTAAGTCTTCTTTGAATTGCCAATGAATAAGTCTCCAAATCAACCCATAATTTTTTATCGCGCTTTCTTCCTAATTGCTTTGAAAAAAAGTGATAAACATTGTAACGTTGCTGAATATCATTCTGGTACTGCTTCGTTCCAAAGTGAATAAATTCTTTTCCATTATTATTTTCAAAAAACTGCATAATCTGATTCTTCGACTTAATAGGCAAATCTGCTCCGGAAAGTATATGGTAATAATCATATTTTCCTTTTATCGCTTGCTTTAACAAATACAGTTCTGCATTTGTAATACTGTTTGTTCCCCAATGGACCTTATATTTTCTATAAATAAATACTTTCGATTTTTCTGCGCACGCCTGCAAAATCTCTCTATCTACATAGGAACCTTGCCTGTCAACATGAATATAAAAATCACAGTCTTCATAATCCAGCAATTGAATCAACCGTCTTAGCACCAGCGAGTCTTCGTGAATCAAAATAAGATAAGCATGTCTTAACATTCCTATACACCTTTACAAACTTGTCCTTGTAATCTTTCCTTCGTCTACTTTATAAATAATATCACACTTTTCTATTGTATTTAAACGGTGTGCGATAATTACCATTGTTTTTCTTCCCTGAAAACTGTTAATGGCTTCCATTACTGCTGCCTCTGTCTCATTATCAAGAGCAGATGTAGCTTCGTCAAAAACCAGAATCTCCGGATCATGGTACAAAGCTCTCGCTATTCCAAGTCTCTGTCTTTGTCCTCCTGAAAGTCTGACACCTCTGTCACCTATAGTAGTGTCAAGACCTTCCGGTAAAGTCTTTATAAAGTCTTTTAACTGCGCTTCCTCTAAAACCTTCCATATTCTTTCATCATCGATTTCTTCATCAGCAATACCAAAAGCAATATTGTTTCTGATAGGTTCATCTACAAGATATATTGACTGTGGAATGTATCCTATCTGAGACAGCCAGGCAGGATAATTATCAAATATATTAACGCCGTCACATTCAATACTTCCTTCATGTACCTTTAACAATCCCAGTAAAATATCTACAATGGTGGATTTTCCAGCACCTGATGATCCCATGATTCCAACTGATTTACCATATGGCACTGTCATATCTGCCTTGTCGAAAATCAGTTTATCTGTATTAGGATATGCATACACAATATTTTTGAGTTCAATACTGTGTCTGAGCTTCATACTCTTTGATGTATCAGCAGGTTTTAATGTCTGATTATTACGTTTGCTGATTTCATTGATATTCATATTTTCGTATACATAATCAAGACATGGTCTGAAATAAGAAATATCCGTCATATAAGTATTGATACGATTAACACTTGGCATCATTCGAATAGCGGCAACTCCAAATGCCGTCAGCATTGGCACTAAGCTTGTTGCCTCATGTCCTGTTGATATATATATCATGATATATCCAAGAATACTTGCCATAAATACTGTCTCAATCAACAATCTTGGAATATTGTTCATTACGGCATGCCTCTTGCTATAAGATGCGCCTACTTTTCCACTATTCTCATAATTGTCTGCAAAAAAAGCTTCTCTATGAAGTACCTTAACATCCTTTATTCCATAAATAGCCTGTATTCTCCACTTTGCAATTCTGGATTGAATCGCCTGATTCTTTGCTCCAAGTGAAGACATTCTGGGTTTGATAATTTTCAACATCAATAGAGAAATCAAACCAAAAATCACCAGCAAAAATATTACAAGTTTCCAATCTGTCACCAACAATACTCCACAAAGTAGTGCAAAAACTATAACTTCTGAAACGAGCGATATTAATGCCATCAAAATATTAAAAACATTTGGAATATCACTGTCTGTCAGTCGAAATACTGTTGGAATGTCAGCATCGAGATAAAACTCATACGGTCTGTTTAAGAATTCCCTAAGCACCTGACTAATCAGCTTATTCCTGTTATATGCAATAAATCTGTTTTGCTCACTTGCAAGTAGTAGCAAAAAGGAATTTTTTAACACATACATTAATATAAGCAATCCCAGCAATGGTACAATAAGACTGCTTACATCTTCAACCCCTGTAAACCGCATTATCATCTTCATATATCGGTTTTCCTGCGCCTGTACAGGATCAATCATTACCCACACTACCGGAAGAATTGCTGAAACACTCAATGTCTCAAGGAGGCCTCCAATAAAAATCATTACTCCCAGAAAACAAATATTTATTTTCTGCTTCCTGTCCAAAATATATCTCAGTTTTTTTACAATATCCATATTAATCACCATGCTTTCTTCAAATTCTGCGAATTGCATTTTATCCTTCTACGAATATACTCTCATAATCATAATTAAGATAATATTCTTTTTCTTTTTCAAAAAGCTCCATATAATTCTCCTTTGTCACAAGCCCGTCTTCCTGGGAAATCCATTTAAGAATCATAGAATTTATATGTGCTCCATAATGCTCCTTATCTCTATAATTATCCAGATTTGTTATTATATCATATTTATCATGAAAATTGTATAGTCTGACATTTGGACAATCCAAAAGAAGCTCTGTAGCAATCAGCTCTGCCTCAAAATAATAATTTATCATGCCCTCCTGATTCATAAAGTCCCACCAGCATATACTATAAGGAGTATAGAAAATATGAAATGTTGTATCAGGATACTGATTTACCAAATCTACAAAATTCTGTTTTATATTGGCGGTAACCATTTCAACATCTTCTTTTGTAAGCCCTGGTGCAGTCTCAGCTTTTTGCTCCCATCGATTATAAGACTGCATTACATATTTATATCCCATTTCCTTATCCCATGAAGAATACTCGTCAAAGGATGTACTTTTATCGCCTTTTAAAGTCATAATAATATCAGGAATAACACCATGATACCACACATTCTTATTAAATATATAAGCTACATCGTTCCATGGATTATCATCATATAGATACGTTGGATATCCCTCGTACTGATCATAGTCCTTATCACGAAGCAAAGCATTTGAGTCCATTGTCCAAATTACTGTTTTAAGCTTGTCATTTCTCTTTAAAGCACGTTCGAGATTTTGAGAAAGTTCTTTATATCCAGCTCCTGAGAATGTCTCTTTTACAGCATTCACACCCAATAAAGCATTTGCCTCACTTGTCTTAAAATTCTGTGCCATAGAGGTTCCGGTAATGATTGTATCATAATCAAAATGTCTTGATATTCCATCGTTTGTATATCTTTCATCATACATGCGATAAGAAATGAAAGAAAAAGGTTTATGAAAGTGAAAATAAGGATCAACTACCCAAAATATTAAAATCATAAACAGTATTGTTCCCAAAAGAACTGATATACATGATATAAACCATTTTTTCATTTTAACAACCATACTTCCTTAAAATTCTCAATTCCGCCACCTAGGCTACGGCACAAATCTAAAAATTAAAATACAGAAATTCACTTACCTCCGAAAGAGATAATATACTCCAAATCAAGAGCACTGCTACAGTAAGAATCCTTCCTCCTGAATACCTGCCGTCACTAACCTTCTCCTGTGTATTTCGCATATACATGCATGCAAACAATAACACTGCAAGAAAAATGAAAAGTATCAATCCCGGATAGGTCTGAATAAAACTGTTTCCAATTAATCGTCCAATAATTTTTACTTCTAAAAGATTATTAAATACATCAGTTATTGTACTATAAATCTCATTACTGCCAATAGACCAAAGATTTTTTAACATCTGCAGTCCCTGTTCCACTGACTCTGCTCTAAACAGACTCCATGCAATACAGCAAAAGCAGAATGTAACTGTCCTTCGAATCATTTTGGGGATTTTATTCAAAGCTTTTTCAAACAGTCTGTCAAACAGATTGCCAAAACCATTTATTATCCCCCACAAAATAAAAGTCCAGTTTGCTCCATGCCATATGCCGCTTACAAAAAATACAATCATAACATTAACATAAGTTCTGACCTCACCTTTTCTGCTGCCTCCTAGTGGAATATAGACATATTTTGTAAAAAATCTCGTAAGTGTCATATGCCACCTGTCCCAGAAATCTCTTACAGACACAGCTTTATATGGTGAATTAAAATTAACAGGAAGCTCAATATTAAATAAGAATCCAATACCATATGCCATATCACAATATCCACTAAAATCAAAATAAATCTGGAAGGAATAACAAACCATAATAATGACAGTACTTATACTATTTAATTCACTTACATTTGCATAACCTACATTTACTATCTTTGAAAGCGTATCAGCAATCAAAACCTTTTTTGCCATACCTAATGCAAATGCATAAATTCCCTTACTAAGATTCTCATAATTAACCTTATGATTTTTCTTTTCCCGAAGCTGTGGAATCAATTCATTGTGATACACAATTGGACCTGCAATTAATTGCGGAAAAAAAGAAACATATGCTGCATATTCCAAAAAGCCATAGCTTTCACACTCATTCTTATACGAATCAATTACATAAGATACCTGCTGAAATGTATAAAAACTGATTCCCAATGGCAATGCCAGCCTCAAAAAATGATAATCACTCTTAAATATTGTGTTTATATTCTCAATAAAAAAATCATAATATTTGAAGCAAAAAAGGATACCAAAATTTAAAAGCAATCCAAAAATCAAAAGCAAGCGTCGTAAAAAAGCCTGCTGTGTACTATTCATATTTTTAACAATTAAATAGTTTAATAAAATACTTACAATTAGTATCAATAAATAACTGATACTGTTATATCCATAAAAAATCATTGACATTGTGATCAAAAAAGTCAATGCCGGTTTTTCCCATCCAAAATGATGTAAAAAATAATAACCGGATACTACAAATGGAAGAAATAATAAAACAAATATATATGAATTAAAAAGCATAACTGCCCCTCTAACCTCGCTGCCTTAATGGAATAATAAACTTTTCATACAAGCCAACCACCTGCGCATACAAATTAGGAGAAATAAAAAAAAGCCTGCGACGTACTCTATCGCCTTTTGTAGCAATACCACTTGCGTAAACCCTGTCTGCCTCTTTTTGGTCTACTTTTATCTCTTCAATAAGCTTTTGGGCTATTTCCTGATTTTTGCTGTTTTTTGCATCTATATAATAAAACAAAAGTCTTCTCTGAAAATAGTATAACGCCAAATCTGCCATTGCATCAGACACAAGCTCCCTGATGCAGGAAATATGTTCACGCCAAAAAGGTATCTCATCTCTAAACATTCTTTCTCCTCTGGAAACATTCATAATGCTGCCTTCACGGTCCAGCACATAATGATAAAGACACCTGTCAATATACACTGCTCTATTAAGTCTGCAAAATGACTTTGTTGTATACATGATATCTTCCGAATTTCTTCCTTTTGGAAATATCATATCTTCAACAAGCTCTCTTTTGAACAATTTACTCCAAACGGAATTATAAATAATATACTTATCATTTCCACGAATATATATATCTAACAGTTTATTTCTGGTAAGTGGTACAATACTATCCGTACCACCTGACTCTGTTCTGTCCTTATATTCACTAAAATATCTGCATACTGCAAGCTCTGCTTTATTTTCTACACATGCATTATACATACATTCATACATTTGTGGCTCAATCCAGTCATCACTGTCAACATACCCTATATACTCACCTGTTGCAATTTCAAGCCCTGCATTTCTTGCATCTGACAGTCCGCCATTTGTCTTATGTATAACCTTGACCCTACTGTCCGTTTTTGCATATTCATCACACATTTTTCCCGAAGAATCTGTAGAACCATCATCTACAAGTATGATTTCCAGGCATTTATATGTCTGTTTTAATATAGATTCCATGCACCTTCCAAGATATGTCTCAACGTTATACACAGGAACGATGATTGATATCAAATCCTTTTCCATATTTACAAACCATACCTTTCTCCAACGGCATCTATCAAAAGCCATCCCGGCCAATTTTCAATAACAACTTTTTCATCAATATTCTCATAGTTATCGTGATGAAGCGGACGTATCATAATTTTATCAATGTTTCTATTAAGCCTTGCACCCCATATACTAAATGTACTGTTAGCACATATATTATGCTGACATATGCTCATTAACTCCATATCATACAGACTGTCACGTCCTTCATTCCAGTCTACAATATGCATATCCGACTCTTTATAATGTTCACGCACATAATCAGTATCATCTGAAAAAATATAAAAAACAGGATTATCAACATGGTCTCTAATATAACTGATTGCACTTTCATAGTATTCATCAGTACATATCCCCATATATCGTGCGCCATCTGCCACTGTCAGATAATCTTTACGCCTGACATGAATACTAACCGAATTTTCTTTACCAGCCTGAAGTAAAAATTTCTGATTTAAAGGATTATTACTTTTAGGAAATCTTATTTTTTCCTGAAGCAACGGTATAATATCAACATAATATCTCTCGCATCCCCAATAACCATAAAGATACACTTCATCCATGTCAAAAATCTCAGGCATATATACGGATGTCTCTTTTACAGTCCTGTTCCTTCTGCCAAAAAGTTTTCTTCGAACTCTTGATACCGGATTCATGCTGTTATCCAAAAATTCTGTTCGTTCCTTTGAAGTACATATATCATATTCAAGTCCATCCAGCCATTCAAGTTCGAGCTCACGCCATTCCCTGTCGTCTCCCTGCGCATCTTTATATGCATACAAATCAAGCTTGACTTCTTTTCCAAGTGACTTAAGCTTTTCCGACAAAGCATATTGATATAGTTGATTTCCAAGGCCTCCCATTACATGAATAATGATCATCAAAGTTCTCCATTCTCATTTTTTATTGTTTTCCAAAATACGGCACATATACACATACCGGCAAACACACTTGTGATCAATGCCCTGTAAGTAAACCAGTGGTGCTCATAAGAATGTTGTCCTACAAAAGCATACCATACAAAAGGTATAACTGATATGACAATAAATGGAATTACTTGCGGCATCATGCTTTTTAATTGTCTTATATTTCTTAACAAACCTGCAAATGTAAATACTATGCATATTAGTATAATGATCAAATAAGGTTTTTCAAAATAAAATTCTACATTTCGAAGCCATGTATCAAGTGTTGTAATATGTTCTTCTCCCTGTACATGTGCAGAACGCATCAATATCTGATTAAAAGCATCTGTTATAATGTTATCATGCAAAATTATTGTACTTAAAATCCATTTGCCTGCCCACATTGCCCCATAGCCAAAGCCCCAGGAAATAGAAAGAAATACTATATTTTTAATTTTATATAAAAGCTCCTTTTTACTTTCAAGCAATGTCAAACACACAAGTGTTATTCCAAGGCTTGCAACCGGATATGTCAAAAGATCAAAGAAACTCGCCATCATTCCAACAAGCTGAAAAAACAATAGCATCATATTATTATTTATTATCTGATGATAGTACTTTAATAATACAATAGCTGCAATATGTGTCACATAAAATATTATCGAAAACTGTATTGAAAGAGGAATAACAACCGGCATAATAAACAGAACAGATACTATATATCCCCACGCTTCTTTTCCATATCCTGATTCATACAATTTTGAAAAAACACTGATCACAAGTATCAATTCCAAAACAACATTGACAAATCTCAAATCTGCATAATCAAAGAATAAAAAAAACGGCTTTAATATAATAAGATAACCATGCCAATACCTTGTATAACTCTCTTCACGAAATCCATTTTCACCTGACACATAACGAACCAGTCCATCAAGAGGTCCTTCACCATATTCAGCACGTTTGCAGGTAAGTGCCTTTTTCCAAACAGGCTCTGTACTATCGCCAAACACAGCATTTCCTACCATCCACGAATCTGTATAATTATCAAGCTGTGTGCTGACATATCCCGGAATTACTCTGTTATACTCTCTCTCTTTATCAAAAATTTCAACAGAAGCCAGAACATTTAACTTCATCCTGTCTGTTGGCAGCATGTATGCGACCATCATTAAAATATATCCGATAAATATACCGCATACAAGCAATAACACTGCATTCCTGATACTTATTAAACCTTTATTTAAAAGTTTTCCATATTTTCTTTCCAATATTGCACACCTTTTATTTCTTAGTCATTTTGTATAGTTTCGCTGTTGTATCTACTACCGGGGTCACCTCATATCCCAGCTCCACAAATGTATCAACAAATGCATTCCACTGTCCTGTAACAAGATATAATTCATCAGGAATATTGTTTTCATATACATTATTAAGATAATCTTTCCATATCTGTGTATTATTTGCAGAATATGTTTCTACCTGATCATTATAAATTATATTTTCCCATTGTGACTCATCATATTTATCATTATGGGTAAAATAGTATACAAATCCATATCTTTGATGAAAATCAAGCAGTGTAGCTGTCTCATAACCATTATTGGAATACCATTCGGATACAACTGTCCTTAAGTCCATTTTATCCCAGTGATTGCTTATTCTATAATCTCCATAAATACAATATATCAAGCCTGCAAATATAAAAATAATTTGTATTGGCAGTGCAAGCTTTCTTACAGATTCATTGCTATTTTGTCTGAGAACAATTACAAATTCATATAATGACACTGCAATTAACACAAACCATAATGGAAATAAAAACATATTGTAACGGTTACCATACCATCCATATGCATAAATGTTCAACTTGGTCACAATATAATAAATTAAATATACTGCTATATTGCAATACAAATAGTACCTGATAATATTTCTTTTACTTTTTATTGCCACATACACGATAATACCTGCAAGTACTATCATCACAGCAATAATAAGCCACCATATTTTCTCCCAGTCCCTGTCCATATCAATTGTGCACCATTTAAATACACACATGATACTGTTAAGGAAATCACCAAAAATGCTGCCTCGTTCTATAATAATTTCCTGTTCAGAGAACAGTGTTGATACACTGTTTGCTGATTGTGGTATGATAAAAAAATGAAGCAGTGTAAGTCCGCCAACTCCGCCTGCCATCGCAAACATACAGATGCCGGTCCAAAATTGTTTCCAGTCCTTTTTTCTCCATATCATTATAAGTACGCTGATACCAAATGGCACCACAACAAATACTGCACCATAATGTGTAAATACAGCAAGCACACATAACAATGTAAAAATAGAAATTCTTTTAATGTTTATATTATCATATAAAAGAAGCCATACATATATTAACCAGAATAACAGCATAATCAGCAATGAATATTCAGATGCTTCTTTTATATAATACATCAATATATAAATGCTTGAATATACAACAACACAAAAAGCCGCCAGATAGCGGTTGCATAATTTTCTTATAACAAAATAAAGAGCTATGGCAGCAACAAATCCAAAAACAACACTTGAAAAGCGATACCACCATTCTCCTTCACTAATCTGAAGCCACAGACACATTACCCAGTTATATAATGGTGGTTGTTGCTGAATACGTGCCATACGCTCATACATTGAAGCATATTCTGTAACTCCACGGATTGCACCCTTAACCGGAACAGAGCAAAAAAACTCCATCGCTTCATCCTGCCAGATTGGTGCCTGTGTAAGCTTATACAAAGCCATTATCCAATAATAAATTAATGCTACACCTGCCGTGAACCACTCCGGCAGGTGTATTTTATGAATAAACTTCATATTTTTGTCCTTTATTTAAACAAATTTATAACCAGCTTCAAACCATATTTTACATACTGTACAAATACTCCGGGCTGTGTCACACACTCAGCCATTTTTCTGAATATGTATTTTGGTCTTAAATAAAAGCTTAATAATATATTCTTACGAAGCTTCATAACCTCATCAATTGTCAAATGCATGGTTCCCTTTGTACTTGAATGGAAGAAATCACTTCCAAGAACTGATTTTTCAAGAAGATTGTTCTCTTTGCAGGTTTCATACATAGGTGTTCCATAGAATGGAAGTGCTATTGTGACCTCAATAAAGTCAGGGTCTGTTTCCATTATGAGTTTCTTAGTCTTTAAGATATCCTCTTTTGTCTCCCACGGGAAGCCAATTACGAAATATCCCCAGAAGGGAAGTCCAATCTCCTTACACCACTTTGCAGCCTGTCTGTTTTCTGCAACAGTAGTACCCTTTCTCATAGTCTTTAGCATCTCGTCACTTCCTGACTCAAAACCAAAAGCTACAAGGAAGCAGCCTGCCTTCTTCATAAGCTCAAGTGTCTCTTTTTTAAGCGGTCTTACTCGTGAGTTTGCAGTAAACTTAATCTTTCCGCAAAGCTTTGAATTGATAATAAGCTCACACATTTCCTTAACCCAGTCAGGATTAATTGTAAAAGTATCTGCCTTAAAGAAGAAACAGCTTATATGGTGGTTATCATAACAGTCAATCATCTCATCAAGTACGTTTTGTGGACTTCTGAAACGAACACGTTTTCCTGAGATTTCAGGAGTAAGACAGAATACACACTGGCTTGGACATCCTCTTGCTGTCTGAATCGTTGCCATTGGCTCCTTTGTACCCGGATGAATATAAAGCTCGTTTCTCATAAGATGTCTTGCAGGAAACGGCTGTGAATCAAGATCATCATCCCATACATGGAATCTTGTCTTTACCATTTTGCCGTTTTCATCCTTATATAGAATATTATTGATTTCCTCCGGCTTTCCTTCACCCTTGAAGCAATAATTTGCAATCTTACCAATACAGAAATCAATTTCGCCGCCAATAAGATAATCTACACATGAAAGATCAATAAGGTCTAAAAGTGCCTGCTCAGGGTCAAAGAATAATGCACCCTTTAACACTACTATTGGATTAAATCTTTTCTTAAGATCATTTGCTACCTTAACATCACTATGAATAGTAGTATTTGTTATACTCATCATTATCATGTCAGGTTTAAATGTTTCCATATCCTGTATGAGAGTATCATATGTATCCCCCTGAGTCTGATAGTCCTGCAATTTTACCTCATAGCCATCTCTTAAAAGAATAGCAGCTGCATAACCAAGGTCATTACATGCACGCATAGCCTGTGCTGAACCCTCATCAATATTCTGCTGGCATCTGTCCTCGCCTCTCTGAAATAATGCTCCGGGTGGGTAAAATAACAAAACTCTCTTCTTTTCCATGTTAATCCTCCATAAAACTAATTAAAAATTTCTTATTTATTTAAGCCTATATAAATATACCTTATAAGGTACTGAGTCATCACTGTATTCATTGACAAGCTCAAGCTTCATTTCCTCATTATTTGTTATTAAAGCTCGTGAAAAAATGTAATTACATTCAAGTGCTTTAAGCTTATCCGAATCTATAAGAATATCACTTTCAAAATTTTCTGCATTTGCTCCAAAGTCATAAGTATTTTGACCATCAGATGAAAACAGATATGCTCTGCATGCCCAATCATCATAATAATGCTGCCAATACTCTGAATTGTCAAGAGCAGGTGCTATCACATCCCTGAATTTCTCTTTATATTTCTGACTATAGTATCCACAATAACCATCTATTGTAGATATTCCATTATATGAAAGCATTGCAGGATGAAATCCATATGCACATGCCTTCTGCTCCGGTGTATAATCAATATCCGCTTTAATCTGATTTATAATATCTCCACCAAAAAATTCACCGTAGCTAAGCTGATTTGGATTACTGTGCTTAACATATTTATAGAGATTACAATATACTGTATTGTAAAAATCACTGTACTCACACTGTGCCGACATTACTATAAATACTGACAAAACAGCACAAATACATGCTATCGCTTTCTTACGGTCATATACAGCCTTAAGTACAATTATAAATGCAAAATACCATCCAAAGGTATTAAAAAAGACTGTTCTTCCATACGAAAATCCCTTAAGCGGCGGAAGTATAAACTCCACAAAATTGCGCAAAGGCTCGCAGTAATAAAGGGCATGCACAAGACTGTTAAAAACTATAAATAATATTGTTATATTAAATATGTCACCAAATATTGACTTTATCCTGCCCTCTTTTATATAACAAAAATTGTTCCACACAAAATAAATAAGACATACCGGAAGCACCAGATATGTATGAATAGTCCTTGCATGAGATACACCAAATAACAGGCTATCCACAAATTCATGCATTATATCCTTAAAAGACATACTTGCAATTACCATTGTACTTCGTATGGTTTCCTCCTGTGAGCCAAACATAATACCAAAAAGCCTGTACTCAAAACATACATATCCTGCCGCTAAAACAAATTCTGCCAATACCAGTGTAAATGGAATTTTTTTGTCCCTTATCCATAAAAATACTATGGCAATCAAAATATATCCAAGTATAAACGCTCCAAAAAACGAAAAATATGAAACTAACGGATAACAGAATAATGCTATAAATATCCATATTTCAGGTTCTCTATAAGCTTTTATAAGTAAAAACAATATAAGTGGCATGGAAGCAAAACATAGTCCATACATAGGATATACCGGAAGTATGGCAAAAGCAAAACCTGCAACTACTACCAGCTTTTCATAATCGCTGTATTTTTCCTTAAGAAGATATTTGGCAAGGACTATAACAGAAAACATGGATAAAACAATCTTTATCAGATATCCTGCTATGTATGCATATATATCAGGCAGTAGCAGATATAAAATATTGTAAAGTGCAAACTCTGTTGGAAGATAGTCCCTGCTGATTCCATTTAATATCTCTATAGACTTATCATGCGCAAAAAATGCATTATTATCAGCCAGAAGCTTTAAATGAGTTATAAACAAATCAAGATTGTCACATATAGCTGCATATATATTTTTTCTAAAAACTAACAGAACTGTCATCTCACAAAAAAAGATGCCACCTGTCAGGAACCAATGCCAATACTTTTTAATAGCGTTCATTTTTCGACCTTTCGTAAAAACCTGATATCCATATAATTACAACAAAAATCCGCTATTTCACATAATAACACATTAATCCTGCCAGGTAAACACCTTTTGATAAATGGCTATACAGATGCTACAGCCACTCTAAAGCTTTGATATATCTGATATAATGGCATATTAATATCAGCCTCAAATCCCGGTACATATGGAAGTATCTGACCATTTGGCATAACAAATCCTAACGGACTTATTAATGAGGGAAGTGCTGCTGTTTCAAAAACCATATCATTAAACCTGACATTTGCCGGCACACATGTCTTCAAATCCTGCATAAAAAAGCTGTACATTTTTCTTGCAAGCAAATTATAACCTAAATCATTAAGATGACATCCATCACACAGATAGTTGCCATACATTTCCAATGCTTTTCTATTATCTGCTGTGTTTAACTCAAAATCTGCATAAAGGTCAAGCACCGGTATATCATAAAACTGGCATCTGTCAAGCATTGCTTTTCTGTAATCATTGAGAGTTCCTGTACCATAATTGCCATAGGTACTTCTCTTATAAGGCTTATTTACATCTGCATCCTTGCTCTGCTGGTAAGGTGTTACAAACATAATATCTGCATTCGGATAAGCCCCTTTAAGATAATTCATCATGGTATTAAGGGCTCCATAAAACGTTCCTGTTCCTGTGTCTGTCCTTCTTCCTATAGGACAGTCACCAAACCAGAAATCATTTGTGCCACCAAATACGATTATCAAATCTGCCGATTTATCCATTCCATACATTCTGTCAACAAAAGAAGCAGGATTAGATATCTCTGAATTTATATCTGTTATTCTCGAACATGAAAGACCATAATTATTTACCTTTGCTCCGGTAAGCTTTGCAATTACTGCCGGATAAGCCTTATCAGGAGTCCTTGCACCCACACCCTCTGTAAGCGAATCGCCCAATATATTAATAACATGATATTTATTAAGATTTATTCCTTGTGCCACTACCTGCGCCTGTGCAGCTATAAGAAGTTGTGTTTCATAATCAACACTCTGTATTTCCTGTACATTATCTGTAACAACTGCCTCCTCAGCAAATGAACATATACCCTGCATACCAATTGCCGTGGCAAAAATAAAGGCATTAAATAAACCTCTTAAATTAATTTTGTTTGTTCTTTTTTTGCTCTCCTGCATAACATTTATACTCCTAAAATCCTTTTTAATACCATTATATACCATTTTTTTAGGTTGTATAGATTACATAACTGCCATAAAATTACAAATTTTTTTATTTTTTTTGCATTTTTTTGACATAAAGCAAGGTTTAAACTATACTTGGATTATATGATTCGGATATCAAAAGCCCTTTTTCAATTTATTGCTTTACAATGTGCACAAAATGATTTTTGACAAAGAGCTTTTGACACTTGAATCTGACAAATTAAAGAAAGGCAAAAATCAAAATGCAAAAAAAAATTATTCATATAAAACCTCAAAGCAAAAGCAAATTAGCATCATTGGATATATTAAAGGGAATTGCAATTATAATGATCATAATTGTACACAACAGACATTTTTTAATGAAAAATATGGATGGTCTGCGTCAGCTTATCAACTTTGGTCAGATGGGATGTCAGATATTCTTTCTTGTATCAGGCACTGCATTGTGCTATTCCTGGACAAGTCAGTTAAAAAAATCTAAAGAGAAAAATATATTTGCACAATATATAACATTTATAAAAAACCGTTACTTAAGACTTGCCCCCGGATTTTTAATAATATTATTCATAAATCTTTTGCTCAATATCATACTTATGGATATTTGCAAATATAGTCCGGGATATGTCATGAGCCGTTCCGTTAAAGGTATTTTGCTAAATGTCTTTTTTCTGCATGGATTATCCAAAGAATTTATTAATGAAGTATTTCCCGGTGGCTGGTATATTGGAACAGCTTTTATTCTGTATATCATTTTTCCTTTTTTATTTTCGATATGCAAGATGGTATATGAAAGATTTAAAGCCCTGGTACTGATGATACCTTTCGCACTTCTGATTTTTGACAGAATTTTTAATGGTATTGTGTCATCAAAAACCTCCTTTGAGCTATATCCGGATAACAATTCATTTATGTACTACTTGTTTACAAATCATTTACCCGGTTTTTGTCTTGGCATTGTAATGTATTTCATAATATCATCTCCAAAATTTGATACTCTGTTCTGCAATTTGGCAGTCAGATTATTGACTACATTCTTTGCAATATTAACCGGATTATTTTCAGTAAAAATGTACCTTACAAATATATCAGTTAACAAACATAACTATGCTTTTGTCTATATTCCATTCATATTTAGTTTGTGCATATTTTTTGCAGCGCTTGTAATGATATCCTTAGAACGCAGTAACAAATTGAAGATTAACAATAAATCTAACTTGTTTAACCTGATAATAAGCTTTATTTCAGACTGTGGCAAAAAATCATATGGAATGTATCTTACACATTCATTTGTATCATGGTATGGGATTAAGGCAGTTATCACAGAAATAAATAAACTTAACTATGATTACAATGATTTATTGTTATATATTCTATTCCTTATTCCATCTGTTTTCATAATCTATGTAATGGGAACCTATATGGAGCTTTTCCTCAATAAAATACGTAAATCATAAATCTGACTTTTTCTTTCTTTTTTATCTGATGATACAATTATATAATCCATATCATTAGCTATTGCAGCTTCTCCGTCCTTTTCATATCTGTCACCAATCATAATCGCATCTGAATTACTGATTTGGAGTTTATCCAATATAACCCTAAGCCCTTTAGGGTCAGGCTTCATACAGCCAATCTCCTCATCACCTGAGGTAAAAAGATAATCTGCCTCTATCCCAAGACTTTTTAGTTTATTCTCTACAGGATAATCAGAATAAATTACTATTTTTATGTCTTTTTTATCATTTTTCAAATCATCTATTATTCCCGCAAGTACTTCATCTTTAAACTGCGAAAGCAGCTTTAGCGGAGCCTCAAGCATAAAGAATTCAACTGTCTTTCTTACCCTTTGAGCAGATGTTTTTTTAACTCTTGCTACATATTCATATTGACCTTCATCAAGATCATAATCAGAAGGCAGCTTGCTTCCTATTTCATCTACACTGCATTTTTCCCAATCTTCACGTATTTCCCTGTATTTCTTGATTATAAACATATCCGATATACTGGTTGGATGTGTAAGAATATATCCGATAAGAAAACAAAACATTTTTATTCTAAATGGCTTCTGGTAATACAATGTTCCATCAAGGTCAAAAATAACTGCCTTATAGTCATACAGGCTATTCCTTCTCATGCTTATCTTATTATTTTTCATATCACTAACCACGCTTTCTCATATTTTTCATCTATAAAGATGTGAAAACCCCATCTATAAAGATGTGAAAACCCCATCTATAAAGATGTGAAAACCCCATCTATAAAGATGGGGTTTGTAAAAATTCATATCCATACTATATTAGTATGTTGGAAGATAAAATGCCTTCTCCCAAACTTCGATAACAGGTATATCTACAACTGTAAGCACTGCAAATAAAACAACAAGCACACATACCAGTATCATAAGCTTTTTCTCTTTAAACAGCTTCTCAGGCTTCTGAGCAGCTGAGTCAGGCTTATGTGCAATATAAAGATAATATCCAAATAACAGGAACACTACCGGAATTGCAACTATGTATTCAATTCTGTACTTAAGTAAGAAAATACCAATCAAAAATGTAGCACATAATGCATAGCAGAAAGCTGAACATAATAAAGAGGCTTCTGTATATTTTGAAAATGATTTTCTATAAAGTCCTGCTCTATCAGGGTCTCCTATCATTCTGTATTCGGCATAGCGTTTTACTGCCATCAAAAATGCACCTGCCATCCAGTATCCTACCATTATACTTGAAGGTGGCCATACATTATCGCACACTATAAACCATCCAAGCAAAAGTCTTATCATGTTATTTATTGACTCTGATAAGACATCCAGATATACAATATCTTTTGTTCTGATTGGCTTTACGTTGTAAAGCACTCCCATTACCAAAAGCCATAATTCAACATAGAAAAACGGTTTGTTGATAAGAAGTGATAATCCCATACCAATAACTATACAAATCGCATACTCAAGCATTACCAAAGAAAACTTCATATTCTGTCCAACTACCGGACGATTTTTCTTTGTAGGATGATACTTATCAAACTCGGCATCAAGCCATTCATTAATCACATAGTTTGCTGAAGCAATAAAGCATGTTGCAAAAAAACCGGCTATAAGCTTAATTGCAAACTGAACCATATCATCAGGTTTATTAATAAGTATGATTGCAAGAACCAATCCGGGTAAAATAAATGCATTTTTTACCCAATGATCAGGACGTGCTATCTTGATGTAACTGCTAAGAGGTGCTCCTGGCTGTGAACTGTTTTGCTGTTTCCCCATCATTTGTTTCTCCTGTGTCTACATTATTTGTAACTGTTCAAGGTCAAGGAAACACATCGTGTTTTCAAGGCTTGCTCTGAACAGTTACTATTACTTTTTTCTCTGCATATTCTAACATATATTGCGAATAAGCACAATAACCGTATTCTATTACTAACTGACTTTTACTTTTATTGTCTTTTGTACCGGTTTTCCCAATTCATTTCCTGAAACAGGAGCTGCACCCTTAAAGTATACATTAACCTTAATCTCATATTCTCCGGGTTTCATCGCTTTATTTCCTAATGTAACAAACAAATGTCCCTTATCATCCTGAAGATTAAATCCATTAGGTACACTTACGCTTTCAATCTTTTGTATACTGATTCCCTTGCTGTTTAATTTGCCATTGAAATCAAAATCAACAGTCTGTGAGCTTGCTGACTTATATACATTCTTAGAAGGAAGATCTGCTATCTTTGGAACACTCTGAGTTGGCTTAAAGGTTATTTTTTTCTTTATTATATTTCTATTGCTCATTTCAATATTTATATAACCTGATATTTCTTTTACTTTAATCTTTGCTGTGTTGATATTTCTTATCTTTATAGTATAATCATCAACCTTTTCATATTTAAAGTTCTCAAAGCCCTCTCCAAGACTGATATTTTTAATCTCACTGGCAACACCTGAAACCTTTATTTTGCATTGTACATAGGTATTGGCGTCTACCAGGTCAAGTTTTCCACTCAATTTAGCTTCTACTGTAGGAGCCGTCTTTTTTACTATAACAGTAAGTTCCTTAGTTTTAGCACCCTCTGCATCTGCATTTTTGAGTTCATAGAACATCTTAAATCTGTATGTACCGGTAACTGCTGTTGCCGGATTCTTTAATGACACCTTGAGTTGTCCGTTTATGTATTGAGCTCTAAATATGTCAGCAGCCTTTTTATTGTCTATACTCCATTCGCCTTCTTTGAGCTCCATATTTGACTGATTTGTTACCACCTCAGTTACAACAGAGCTTTCACTATTCATCAAATTGATATAAAGCTTTG
>JAFPAQ010000157.1 GCA_017424235.1 Lachnospiraceae bacterium
ACTATCTGTGGGGTGGAAATCGCCTGAATGATGATTTTTCAAAGGAGATTGACATGTCACCACTTGCTGAGACATGGGAGTGTTCCACACATAAGGATGGAGCCAGTATTGTAGCCAGTGGCGAAAATCAGGGAATGGATTTAAAGGAGCTGATAAAGCTTTATCCGGAATATGTCGGAACCCACTGTGCTGAATTTGCAAAGAAGGGTGAATTGCCTATACTTATAAAATTTATTGATGCAAAACAGGATTTGTCTGTTCAGGTACACCCAAGCGATGAATATGCCTTTGAAAATGAAAATGGTTCGCTTGGAAAAAGTGAAATGTGGTATGTGCTGGATGCCTCTAAAAATGCAAAACTGGTATATGGTTTTAGAGCTGATATGACTAAAGAGCGTATCAGGAAGAGTATCGAAAGAAACAGTATTAATAAGTATCTTCAGAAGGTAAAAATTCACAAGGGTGATGTGTTTTACATAGAGGCAGGAACGGTGCATGCCATTGGAGCAGGAGCACTTATTGCAGAAATACAGGAGAATTCAAACATAACTTATCGTATGTATGACTATGACCGGGTTGACAAAAATGGCTGCAAAAGAGAGCTTCATATTGATAAGGCACTGGATGTGGCAAGGCTTGAAAAAAGCACAGAGCCAAGACAGCCTATGAGAGTACTGAAATACAAAAGAGGATATGCATCTGAGTTTTTAAGCCGGTGCAAATATTTTCAGGTTGACCGAATACTTATAAACACAGAAAGAAACCGGGAGATGGCTGATTTTGAGAGTGACAGCACTTCCTTCAGGGTTCTTTTGTGTACCAGTGGCTGCGGCGTACTGTTTTTTGGCAATAATGAGTCTCTTCAATTTTTTAAGGGTGATTGTATTTTTGTACCTGCCGATTCTGTAAATATAAAAATACATGGCAAAGCACAGTTTCTGGATGTAAGATGCTAATAATTACTGTGTCAGTACATTGGTCGGCTTGTAAAAAATCGGATGTACTTAGAAAATTGTCAATAAATGGTAAAAAATGTATTTTTTAAAATTGAATTTGTTAAAAAATGATAAAATAAACATAAAAAATGAATAAAATTCATATAATTAATAATGCCTAGAAACTTTGATTTTTTAAAAAGTTTATAGTATAATTATAAATAGCTCTGATAAAATTATTGCAACTTAGTTAAATTGACAAGATATATGGCTGTTTAAATACATATATATTGACGAAGGTTTGAAAAATACGTTTACATAATTTACGAAAATTCGTTAAAATGTATGGTGGAAAAGGGATTGCCCGGCAAGCTCTGAATGGTCAGAAAATATATATTTAATATTTTGAAGTAATAGAATACTGTAAAATATTAACAGTAAAGTAATTGGGGCACAAAGAAAAAGGAGGATTTGTAATGGCAAAAGAAATGATTGCAATGCTATTGGCAGGTGGTCAGGGTTCACGTCTTTATGCACTGACAGAGAAGTTAGCAAAACCTGCAGTTCCCTTTGGAGGGAAATATCGTATCATTGATTTCCCACTGTCAAATTGTGTTAATTCAGGGATTGACACTGTAGGTATACTTACACAGTATCAGCCTTTGGTGTTGAATGAGTACATTGGAAATGGACAGCCTTGGGATTTGGACAGACTTCATGGAGGAGTACATGTACTTCCACCATATCAGAAGGCAACAGGTTCTGACTGGTATAAGGGTACAGCAAATGCTATATACCAGAATATTAATTTTATTGAGCGCTATGACCCTGAATATGTTATTATTCTTTCAGGTGATCAGATTTGTAAACAGGATTACAGTGATTTCCTTAAATTCCATAAGGAAAAAAATGCAGAATTTTCAGTGGCAGTTATGGAGGTACCATGGGAAGAGGCAAGCCGTTTCGGTCTTATGGTAGCTGATAATAATGGTAAGATCACTGAATTCCAGGAAAAACCAAAGGAGCCAAAGAGTAATCTTGCTTCTATGGGTATTTATATCTTTAACTGGGAAATTCTTAAGAGATATCTTATTGAGGATGAAAATGATCCGGAATCAGAAAACGATTTTGGTAATAACATTATCCCTGCACTTTTAAGAGATGGCAGAGAAATGTATGCATATCATTTTGATGGATACTGGAAGGATGTAGGAACAATCCCTTCTCTTTGGGAAGCAAATATGGAGATTCTTGATCCTGAAAACAGTGGTATCAATCTTTTTGATAATGACTGGCGTATCTACAGCCGTAACAGTGGTATGACAGGTCATCGTATTGGAGAAAAGGCAGTTCTTGAAAATTCAATGATTACTGATGGATGCCGTATTGATGGAAGTGTTAAGCATTCGGTTCTTTTTGCAGGTGTTAAGGTAGAAGCGGGTGCAGAAATAGAAGATGCAGTGATCATGGGTGGAAGTACTATCAAGGCCGGTGCTAAAGTTAAGCACTGCATAGTTGCAGAAAATGTAGTAGTTGAAAAAGATGCTGTAGTAGGAGCTGCACCAAAGGGTGAAGAAGCAGGTGTTGCTATTGTTGCTTCAGGAGTAAACATTGGTGAAGGAGCAGTAGTTGGACCTAAGGCTATGGTTTCAGAAAATGTCAAGGGAGGTGACAAGGTATGGTAAAATCAAATTCAGAAGCAATAGGTATTCTGTTTCCTAACAGCTATGATGGATTAGTACCTGAGCTTGTTACAGAAAGACTTATGGCATCTATTCCATTTGCGAGCCGTTACCGTTTAGTTGACTTTTTGCTTTCAAGTATGGTTAACAGCGGTATTGATAATATATCAATCATTGTAAGAAAGAATTATCATTCACTTATGGATCATCTTGGATCAGGTAGAGAATGGGATCTTGTGCGTAAGAATGGCGGACTTAATATTATCCCTCCATTTGCACAGAAGACAGTAAATGTATACCATGGCAGAGTAGAGGCTATGGCAAGCATTATTGACTATATTAAGTCACAGAAAGAAAAATATGTAATTATGTGTGACACAAATATTGCTGTAAACTTTGACTTCAAAGATTTATTAAACAAGCATATTTCAAGTGGTGCAGATGTTACTATTGCGTATATGAAGGAAAAGGTTCCACAGGATTTACGTGACATTGATGTTACTAAGAAGGATCTTTACTATACACTTGATCTTGAAGATGATGGACGTGTAGCTGATATAGTTGTAAACAATAAGACAGCTGATGAAGCAAATGTTTCAATGAATATCTATGTAATGGACAGAGAGCTTCTTATTGAACAGATTCGTATGGCATATGTTAAAGGTCTTACATATTTTGAACGTGATATCATTGCTCCACAGCTTGATAAGCTTAAGGTATATGGATATGAGCATACAGGTTACGCTGCACGTATTGTCAGCACAAGAAGCTACTTCGAAGAGAATATGAAGATGCTCAACGAA
>JAFPAQ010000158.1 GCA_017424235.1 Lachnospiraceae bacterium
CCGGATTTCATTATTGAAATCGTTTCTCCTGGGAATCCGGCAGATGACTATATCCGCAAGCTCTACTATTACAAGAATTATGGAGTACGTGAATATTGGATTGTAGACCCTAGAAGAAAGACAATTAATGTTAACTACTTTGAAAGTAATATTGTGAGTGTTCAGTATCCGTTTGATTCAATTATAAAGGTAAATATCTATGATGATTTATATATTAACTTCTCTGCTATTGCCGGGTTGTTGAACATCTAGTACCTCTATTTCTAAATACCTACACAAAATAACTTGCCTATATGGTACTTATTTAAGAAACGCTGTACTAGTTTTTACATTTGATGAGGTGTATGAAAGGTATTATATGAGATGCTGATTGGTATGGAAAATAATATGCTATCGGTCATTGTACCGGTATTTAATGGTGAAAAATATATAGAGGAAACGGTGGACTCAATACTGGCGTCAAGCTATAGTAATATAGAGGTGATTTTACTGGATGATGGTTCGACTGATAACAGCAGGCAGATATGTGAACAGTTTGCAGGGAGAGATGCAAGGGTAAGATATATATATCAGAAGAATCAGGGGATAGTGGCGGCAAGAAACCGGGGGATGGAGCTATCTCAGGGTGAATATATCTGCTTTTGCGACCAGGATGATATAGTTGAGCCTGATATGTACAGTACTCTTATGCAAAAAATAATATTAAACAGTGCGCAGATTGGTATGTGCAGCACCGGCCGACTGATAAATGGTCAAAAATCTCTCTATGAAAAGCTTATTGATGGAGTATATGATACAGAAAGTATTAAAAACAAATTGCTTTATCCACTTCTGTTTAGAGGATATGATTACAGTTTTGTGGATAACTGCAATTATTTTTATGGCACTTTGTGGAAATGTATATTTAAAAAAGCATTTGTCAAAATAAATAATATAACCTTCAGGCGATTTGTGGATTATGAGGATGATTTACTGTTTGTTTTTGAAGCTTTACTTAATGCAGAAAAAGTGGTGTCAGTTTCAAATGTGGGTTATTATTGGAGAGTTAATCCTAAATCACATTCCCATCGGGGGAAATTCATACCGGATATGGTAGAGCGTGTGCACAACTATATGGATTTTGTATTTACCAGCCTCCATACTTACAATATACCTCAAAATGTTATACAGGAGTATAAAAGTGTATTTCTGTGTGAGAGATATACTGACTTTATTAAAAATGCTGAATATGCTTATATATATGGGTCAAAAGCCCAAAAGACATACCTGGGTAAATTGAGAAAGTTCATGTGTGAGTCGGATTACAACAGTCATATTGAATGTCTGGGCAGGTTGTCATGTAATGCCTGGCGAAAAAAGCTGATACTCAAGGCTGATTTACAGGACAAATTGTATCTGGCAGTTATTAAGAGCCGTTTAGTAAGTTTTTTTGAAAATTCAATGCAGAAAGTAAGTCTGATAGTTGACAGGGAGAGAAAAGATAAGTTTGTTACTGTACACAGATAATATCCCGCGAGGCGTTTTCAG
>JAFPAQ010000159.1 GCA_017424235.1 Lachnospiraceae bacterium
CAATCTATTAAAACAAATCAGATGGGAATCGGAAATAAAGCCAGGAAAGTACTGTTGATTGAGCGTATTATGAGTTGTGCAACAGTGCTGGCATTCATCGTTGGTGTATGCAGCATATTTCTGGTAAAACAATTTCCGGCAACTGAATTTAGAATCGTGGGAATTGTGATCGGTATGATCGGTGTGATTTTCTTTGCATTGGCAACCATTACGATGAAAACCAGCTGGCGTGTAGGAATTCCGGAGGAAAAAACAGCTCTCATCACAAATGGTATCTACAAATGGAGTAGAAATCCTGCATTTGTCGGATTTGATTTATTATATCTTTCCATGTGCCTTATGTTTTTCAATATTCCATTAGTGCTTGTCTCTGTCTGGGCCGCTGTGATGTTACATCTTCAGATCTTACAAGAGGAAAATCATATGTATCATATGTGTGGGAGTGAATATGAGACGTATAAGAAACATACACTAAGATATTTTGGGAAAAGGTAAAGTAAAGTATCAAAGGACAGCCTCTCGACTGTCCTCTTCATATTTCTTCTCATATTCCTTATAGGCATCTGTCTTTCCCCAGGATGCTTTTGCCTGCTCGGCATACTCATCAATTTTTCTTGTATCAAATGCGTCAAAACTCATATTTTTTACTCCTATTCCTTTGATTCCCCAGGCAAGATCAATTAGATTCTGTAAATGCTCCTTGCGCAGTTCTAACAGATGAATCTGTTGTTCCAGCGCCTTGCTCCGGTCAAAATCCGGGCTGTCCAGAATATCCTTGATCTCTTTCAGTGAAAATTCCAGTTCCTTGAATAGCAAAATATGCTGCAAACGCTCCAGCGCTGTATCGTCATACAGGCGGTATCCGGCGTCTGTAACTTTTGTGGCCGGCAAAAGTCCAATCTTATCATAGTGGTGAAGAGCACGTATACTTACTCCCGATATTTTGCTGACTTCATGTACTGTCATCATGTTGATCACCTCTTTCTCTGTGGTAATCATAGCATAAACTATTACATTACGTCAGAGTCAATACCTTTCCAAAATAATTATTATTTTAATAATATTCTTTGCTGCCACATCGCCTGATTCAATAACAACGTTATACCTATCGTAACACCCGGACATTATCTTTCTTCATTATTTATGTAACTTTCCGGATCTGATACAACATTATAAACATCTATTCTTTGAAGATCAATTTCCGGCATTCCTATGAACAATCCACCATATTCAAAATCATTCTCTTTTTCTACCATTCTTACTACTTCTATAAATGCATGAATAATCTCTTTTGTCCATATGGTAAGGTATGCTTCATATACTGCTCCAAGTTCAAGAGCCCTTTCACTTTTAAAACCTATACCGGTCTTTGATACATTCATTACCTCAACATCAACCTCTTCTCTCTCACCATTATCAAGTCTTTTTGCTATCATAGAAGACTTTAATACAGTACGTTTACTTGCTCTTCTTTCTATCATTTCAAAGGCCCCTCCACTTTATTATTTCTTTATTCTGCTCTATTAATCCCTTTTATGATTGAAACAGAATAGTGTATATTATATTATTTTATTTTTTCTGAGCACTATACAATTACTATAATTATAACAAATGAAAAACTATATTACAATATCATCAAACATTAAAAAGAAGCAAAATACTTATGCAGTATTTTACTTCTTTTCTATATTGATAAAAGGTAAATCCTATTCTAGAAACATTGCATCACCAAAGGAGAAAAATCTATATTTCTCTTTTACTGCCACATTATATGCGTTTAGTACATTTTCTCTTCCTGCAAGAGCTGAAACCAACATAATAAGTGTTGATTCCGGAAGATGGAAATTAGTTATAAGATTATCGAGAACTTTGAATTTATATCCGGGATATATAAATATCTCCGTATTATCACTTCCTGCGACTACTTTTCCATTTTCATCAGCAGCACTTTCTATTGTTCTGCAGCTTGTCGTGCCTACACAGATAACTCTGCCACCGGCAGCTTTTGTATTATTAATAATATCTGCTGCCTCTTGTGATACCTGATAAAACTCCGAATGCATATGATGATTAATTAGATTATCTTCCTTTACAGGTCTGAACGTACCAAGTCCAACATGCAGAGTCACATAAGCAATCTTGACACCTTTTTCTTCTACCTTCTTTAACAGATCATTTGTAAAATGAAGACCAGCAGTAGGAGCAGCTGCCGAACCATCATACTTGGCATAAACTGTCTGATAACGGTTTTTATCCTGAAGCTTATGTGTGATATATGGAGGAAGTGGCATTTCACCCAGTCTATCCAGAACTTCTTCAAAAATACCTTCATAAGTAAATTTGATAAGTCTGTTTCCCTCATCAACTATATCAATAACTTCTCCGGTAAGAATACCGTCACCAAAACTGATAACAGCACCTATTCTTGCTTTCTTTCCCGGTTTAACAAGTGTTTCCCATACATCATTTTCATGTCTCTTTAATAAAAGTACCTCTATTGCAGCACCCGTATCAGCCTTTGTACCCATAAGTCTTGCAGGTATTACCTTGGTATTATTCAATACCAGGCAATCACCCTCTCTAAGATAATCAATAATATCCCTGAATACTTTATGCGTAACTTCTCCGGTTTTCTTATTTAACACCATAAGTCTGGAACTGGATCTGTCCTCTAAAGGATCCTGCGCAATCTGTTCTTCCGGTAAATCAAAATAAAAATCAGATTTTAATAGTTCTTTCATAAATCTATCCCTTAGCTTCTTAATTCAACACCAAGTTTTTTGTTCAACTGTTTTAAGATTTTCTTTACAAAAGCATCTACGGATTCAGCAGTAAATGCCTCATCCTTTGGAGTAAATACTACAGTAAATGCCATGCTCTTCTTATCAGCAGCAATCTGCTCACCTTCATAAATATCAAAAAGCTTGATTTCTGTAATATATTTGCATGCTTCCTTCATTGCAGCTTCAATCTCACCACAAGTTACTTCCTTTGACATTACAAGTGCAAGGTCTCTCTGTTCCTGCGCAAATTTTGGAAGTGGATTAAATGTAATCTTATTTCCATACCATTTTGATACAGACTCCAGGTCAATCTCCATGATATATACAGCAGTACGAAGGTCACAGTCATCTGCTATATCATATGCAAGCTTACCAAAGTAACCAATCTCCACTCCATCACAGCTAATTGCTGCTGTCTGATATGGATGCATAAATGTATTTGCTGTATTGGTGTAATCAAACTCAACATGCAATGTATCTGCAATTTTTTCTGCAATACCCTTCATTGTATAGAAAGATTCCTTATCACCAAAAATACCTACGCAAAGCTTTGCACGTTCATCAGGATATTCTGTTAAAGGAAGGTTCTTAGGCATGAATACATTACCAATCTCAAATAATCTTCCCTCTAAATTTCCCTTCTTCTGATTACGAACTATGGCATTGATCATAGATGCCGCCAAGGTTGTTCTCATAAGTGATAACTCTTCGCTGATAGGGTTCATTATCTTTATTGCCTTACGCTCAACTGCATCTTCAGGAAGTCTTAATAAATCAAGGTCTGAAGGTGAGAAGAATGAATAATGAATACACTCATGAGCACCTACACCACAAAGTGCATTTTTAAGCTTAAGCTCACTCTTCTGCTTTAAATTTAATCCACCAAGAGTAACCTTAGCAGAAGGCATGAAGGTTGGAACAATATGCTCATATCCATACATACGGATAACTTCTTCTGCAATGTCCTGATATCCTTCAATATCTTCCCTGTAAGCAGGTACCTGTACAGTTAATGTGTCACCATTAATTTCAGGAGCAAACGAAAGATTACTCATAATGCGAATAATATCTTCATCAGGAACCTTTATGCCCAGACAGCCATTTACTTTATCAATGCTTACCTGTAATTCCTTTGGTTCTACACTATTTCCTGTATTTACATCAATGTGCATGCGTGAAACCTTACCACAACCTAATTCTTCAATTAAATGGAGGGCTCTCTTCATAGCCATTACAGTTGCGTATTCATCAACACCTTTTTCGTATCTTGCACTTGAATCAGAACGTTTTCCAACTGCTCTTGAAGTTCTTCTGATATTATCACGTGCAAATTTAGCAGACTCAAATAATACACTGGCTGTTGTATCACGAATCTCTGAGTTTAATCCACCCATAACGCCTGCAAGTGCGACCGGCTTAACACCATCGCAGATAACCATATTTGCATTTGTTAATGTTAACTCCTGATCATCTAATGTAACAATCTTTTCACCATCATTAGCACGTCTTACTTTTATTGCATTTCCTTCAATTGTTGAACAGTCAAATGCATGCATAGGCTGTCCTAATTCTTTTAAAATATAGTTTGTGATATCAACTACATTTGAAATTGCATCTATACCTACAAGTGCAAGTCTGCGCTTCATCCATGCCGGTGATTCAGCAATCTTAACATCTGTAACATAATGTGCACTGTATCTTGGACAAAGATCCGGACAATCTACAGAAACTGTAAATCCTTCTAAATCTGCATCTGTCTCTGTATAGCTTAAATCAGGTGTCTTTAATTCCTTTTCCAATACTGCAGCAATTTCTCTTGATATACCATAGATGCTCTGGCAATCAGGACGATTTGCAGTAATTGCAATATCAAAGATCCAGTCATCAAGACCTAAAATCGGTTTTACATCTGCTCCGATTGGAGCATCATCATCAAGAAGTAAAAGTCCATTGTAGCCGGCACCCGGATACATGTTTTCACTTACGCCAAGTTCTACACCTGAACAAAGCATACCAAATGATTCATGACCTCTAAGCTTTCCCTTGCCTATTGTCATAACGCCTTCTACTGTCTTATGATCTTTTGCTGTAGCATAAACAGTTGCTCCTACAAGAGCTGTCGGGAATTTCTTACCGGCAACAACGTTATCAGCTCCACAACAGATTTGGAATTTACCATGCTCTCCACAGTCTACCTGGCAAACATGTAAATGAGTATCAGGAATAGGTTCGCATTCCATTACATAACCAACAACAACCTTGCTTATGTCCTTTCCTACCTCATATAATTCCTCTACTTCAAATCCACATGAAAATAATTTATCCTGTAATTCCTGTGGTGTAATATCGATATCAACATATTCTTTTAACCAGCTTAATGGTGCTATCATATCTATACCTTACCTTTCTAATCGTCTTTCTTATACCGACTATTTTATTAGTCATTTAACTGCTCAAGTACACGCAAATCAGATTCAAATAATAACTTAATATTATTGATACCATATTTCAACATTGCTGTACGCTCAATACCTATACCAAATGCAAATCCGCTGTACTCATCTGAATCAATACCACAGTTTTCAAGTACCTTCTTATTCACAACACCTGCACCAAGAATTTCAATCCAGCCTGTACCCTTGCAAAGCTTACAGCCTTTTCCGCCACATTCAAAACAACTGCAGTCAACTTCTACTGAAGGCTCTGTGAATGGGAAGTATGAAGGACGAAGTCTTGTTCTTGTTCCTTCACCATAAATTTTCTTTACAAATACATCAAGCATTCCCTGTAAATCACAAAGAGTGATACCTTTGTCTACAACAAGACCTTCCATCTGTGTGAACATTGGTGAATGTGTAGCATCATCGTCTGAACGAAATACTTTACCCGGTGATAAAATCTTAATTGGTGGCTTTTTGCTTTCCATTACATGAATCTGACCTGCAGATGTCTGTGTTCTTAATAAAAATTCAGGCGAAAGATAGAATGTATCCTGCATATCTCTTGCCGGATGATCCTGTGGGGTATTTAATGCAGTAAAGTTATAGTAATCTGTTTCAATTTCTGTGCCTTCAAATATTTCAAATCCCATACCTGAGAATACATCAATAAGCTGGTTTCTTACCAATGTTATTGGATGTAAATTACCCTGTTTTGTCTCAACAGCCGGAAGTGAAATATCAATCTTTTCAGACTCATACCTATTCTGAAGTTCTTTTGCTTTCATTTTCTCATCAAGTCCACCTACAAATTCAAGCGCCCAAACCTTTAATTCGTTGACACCCTTTCCATATTCCGCCTTCTGGTCAGCAGGAATATTCTTCATTTCCTTCATAAGTAAACCTATCTTACCTGTCTTACCGTCTAAATACTTTTTGCGGAATTCATATACTTCCTTTGATGAATTCAATTCATCTGCACCGGAAATGATTTCCTGCTTAATCTGTTCTAAATTTGCGTTCATCATATCAATCTCCATTCTGAAAATTTGTAATAGTACATGTCAGCGCATGCACTTTAAAGAATACACTGTCACAATTTCCTATAAGATAAAAAATCGGATGCCAGCGCATCCGGCTCCAAAAAGCTACGCTTTTTGATTAAATGGTTTACACTGTCGCAATTTCTTATAACGTAAAAAATCCCTTGCTAAAAAAGCAAGGGACGAATTATCGTGGTACCACCCATGTTCCCACAAAACTGTAAAGTGATTTTGCGGCTCAAAAAACGTAACGTGTCTTACTACGTCTCTACCTACTAAATACTGTAACCAATATTATTGGGTAAAGCAGCTCCGGTGAGAAATTCAATATTATATCTGAACTGGGGAGGCTTCCAGCCAATGACCTCCGTTCTCTGACAGAAAATATAACTCTACTTAACACCTTCATAGCCTTTACATATGCAATACATACAAACATAATATTATCTATTTAACCAAAAGTCAAGTGTCAAATTTCAGTATATATCGCGTAACCAAACAGAAATTTTTTATCCTGCGTATGGAAGAAATTCAAAGTAATCGTATTCAGTAACACCATTAATAAAGTGTTCCCAGCTATCTTCTTCCTTTGTATATTCAAAGTATCCGCTTATTCCATCTTCTTTACATTCAAAATATACTTTATCAATATTATTTGTAGCTATAACTTTAATCTTTTTACCCGGCTCAATTATTGTTTCTTTACCATCAACAAACACCGGCAAATCTTTTACAACCACTAAATCACTATATGCTCTAATCTGAAACAGTTCATCACTTTGAACAAACTCTCCTGCATCATTTATTTCATAGTCCATTCTTCCGCCATAGCTTCCAAAGACATCTAAAGCCACATTCATCTGAACATTACTGATATTTAATGCACCTGCAACAGATGCATCGTTGAGATAACCTATCTCCTTAATAGTGCCGTCTGTAATATTGTACATATATGTAGCATAATCATCTGACATATGGTCAACAGTTACCATAAGAAATACGTTTCCGTCTTTTCTTTTTATGACATACGCATCGGAATAATATGAACAGTTTTCTATAATCTTCGTTTTTTCTTCATTTGTGTAATACACATCACATAGTTCATATTCATTTACAACTACCTCTACCATGGCAGGAGTTTCAATTCCCAAAATATCAGCTATATCTTCATTTTTAGGAATTGATGCGACAAGCTCATTTGTATTTGAAGTATATTTCGAATCAATATAATCTCCAAATTCATTATATGGCAATGTAACCTCAACAACTCCCATAGCATAAGGTCCTATTTCATAAGGATTAAATACTATATTTATTCCTGCTGCATTCAAGTACCATGGCAGATATTCTGTATTACTAAACTTATCCCTGATACTGTCTTCAAGTCCGGAAAAAACATCATCAGCATACTCAGCACTTATCTTTTCTATACAATATTCAGTAGCTTTATCAAAAAATCCTCTTTCATCTGTAAGAATATCTTCTATTTTTAATATATCACCTGTGGAAGTATCAAAGGTAGTTCCAAAGTAACCATAATTTCCATGTGCACCACCCATATAGCTATAACCATATTCTTTTATACTCAATAATCCGCAGTCATTTCGAGTTAAATAGAATCTACTCACACTTGAATATGGATAGAAGTCTTTTTTTTGTTCGTCCGTAAGTCCATCATATTCTTCCTGAACAAAATCCTTCATATCATAAGCCTCATCAATAATTTGTTCATATTCATTTTTACTCCACTCTGAAACAGCTTTGCTAAGCTCCTGGTGATCTTCACCTAAAATCTCTACTTTTTCACATTCAACAGTTATTAATGTAGCATCAGAGTTTTTGTCTGTTATTTCTTCCATCACAGAAGTAAATTTCATTTTTGGAACTTGCGAAAGTATGACTTCATTCTTCTTTTCTTCTGTTTTTTCTTGTGCTTCACTTTCCTCGTCAGCCTTTTCTTCCTTTATATCCCGGTTATCCTCTTCTACCTCTCTTTCAATCTCTGTCCCATTATCAACAGTTGCCTCTTTTACAGTATTCTCCATATAATTAGAGCAACCTGTCAAAACAGTTGAGACAATTATCATATCTGCCAGAATAACCGATAGTATCTTCTTTCTCTTTTTCATAGTAAGCATCCTTTCTGTCATGTCACAAAGTCAAAAATTCATGTAATAATATTATACACCATAACCCGTCATTTGTACCGTATTTTATGTTAATTAATCATTTCATCATTCATGCATTTATTTATAAGTGCACCACAAAAGAAAATGTACATGCAAAAATACAGCCAGATCATGACAATAACAATGGTTGTAAGGCTTCCATACATCTTAAAGCCATCAAAATATTCAATGTATATAGAAAATCCAAAGGAATAAATTGTCCAGAACACTGAAGTAAACACAGCTCCAAAATAGTGATCCTTCCATTTCATTTTCCCGTATCCGGCATCATAACCTTTTGTATGTCTTCTATCCGGCAGCAGATAATACATTGTGCAAAATATAACAGAAATAATCAAAGCAACCACAAAATGTCTCAGTAAACCAAATATTTTTAAAAATCCGGGGATAAAAAAATTCTCCGAAAAAGAAATAATAACATCAATAATTGTATTTCCAAAAACAAGTATCACTATCGACAATGCAATCGCAAGCAGAAATAGCAATGTATATATTATTGCCTTTATTCTAAGTATTATATAATTTCTTATTTCATAAATCTCGTATATATGATTCATTCCCCTGATAATAGCCAACATTCCTTTTGATGCCGACCATACTATTACCACAGCATATACTGACAATATTGTCATATTTGTTTTCACTTCATCATATTCTTCAGCTATATCAACCAAAAAGCTATGTACCTTTACAGGAATAACTACATTAGATAAATTAAGCATATCTTTATAATCAATACTTATCTGCACCAAAAAAAGCTTTAATATAATAATCATTGGAATAACTGATAAAAACAAAAAGAACGCAGAACTTGACGCATATGCTGTTATATCTGCTTCATTAATCGTTCTGCGCATATTTTTTTGTATTCTGTTTATTTTGATCAATAGTTCTTTAAACGGCATATAATAACCTCTTCTATTTTACTATAATAATTTCTCCATCATAATAATATGCCAATATTTCTTCGGCTGTAAATCCTTTATTAGCAAGGCATTTTGCACCATTTTGCGACATTCCTGAACCATGCCCCAAACCTGCTCCATGAATTACTATTTTTGAAATATCTTCCTTAACAGTATCTCCATTTTTATTAACTAAATTCCCATTTTTATCTAATAGTTCAAAATAAAGGAAAGCGCTTGGTAAAAGTGTTCCCATCTCATATGTACTGCCATCATTTTTAACAACTGTGTCCCCATGTTTTGCAAACACCATTCGTACATAATATTGTGTATTTACAGTAACCGTATAATTTTCCGTTTCAATCATCAAACCTACTACCAGACCACTATCTCGTCTGTCCAGAATCCGAATATCTTTTATTCCTTTTTCTTTTGTAAATTCGTCTTTGGCTTTATTTCTTGAACGTATTATAACATAATTCGGGTAGATATTACTTATCTTCTCTATATTTTTTAATAAAAAGGTTAAATTTTTTCCGTATACATCTCTTGTATAATTCCATCTGTACCAGGGTTCATTGTATTCTATATCTTGACAGTTTCCATTATCAATCAGTTCATTATACTCTGTTTCACTCTCCAAAGTCAATTTTGAATATTTACTGTCACCTGTCTGTTTTAGATATGTATATGGTAATATTTCTCCAATACCTGCCCATGCATCATTTCCTGCAAGAAAACCTCCGGATGTAGAGAAATAAAAACTCTGTACTGGTTTTTCTTCCAACACAATTATCTTATTTGCGGTCTCATCAACCGCTTTTACAGCCTGTTCAGTCTCAGGTATATTCATATAAACCTGAAAATCTGTACTGTCATTTACATTTGCCTTATATTCAGGATAAGCATAATTCATTTGATGATAATATGCATAAGTCCTTGCACAGATTGCCTGAGCCTTTAGTGCTTCCATAGGATAAGTTGCCGGCATTTCACTTTGAACCACTCCATACAGATATTCCTCAACAGGCAATTCATTTACCACAACTATGCCCTGTTCTGTATAATATAGTTCTAATAGTCCTCTTAATTCAAGCGCATCATTACTAAGCCCATTTCGCTTTATGTTATGAATCCTTAGTCTCTTATCTTTACCACCCTTCAAGCACAATGATCCTTTATATTTTTTATTTTTAATAATTCTGCTAAAATATTTCCTGTCTATATTAAGTTTATCATCTGCTTTTTGTATATGCTCTACATCATTATAATCAATCACTAAATTATCATCACATGAAATAATTATATTATCATGATAAATGGACTTGAATCCATCTGACATTATAATTACTCTTATGTTAGGATTTTTTGTCAAATTTGCATCTTTTTCTGATATTGTAACACTTATTTTCTCTTTATTTGCTTCTGTTTCACCACTATTATAATCAGTATCATTGTCCTCTATTAAAAGGACTTCTTTTTCTTTATCAGGCATAATACCAAATTTAATATAAATCAAAACTGCAACCATTATCCATATAAGTAATACCAAAAATTTGAGCAATCTCTTACTAATTTTTACCAATATCATCTCCATTATAATAATATGATGTCAGAGTCAAAATTCCCTTTTTAATTTATTACTTGGCAATGTGCTATTTACAAATAAAAATTTATACAAATTTAAAAAGCAGTCCTTACGGACTGCTTTATCTTTTGTTTTTCCCCAAAATGCCGGCTCCTGTATTTTGACTCCTAGCTTATGCTAGGTGGGCGACCGCAACCATCTCGCTGTCTTCCTCTGCACTTAATGGAAGGCTTGACATTAATCAGGCAATATAGGAATCCCGTTTAAAGTGATGTAGGTTCAAAATAACAAGAGTTGTCGTACATTTCAGATTAACTACATTATACACTATAAGTTCAATTTTATCAATAGTTTCACTATAATCGACTTTACTAATATTTAACATAAAACTTTATATAGATTTACATATTGCTTTTTTGATTTTATTAGTATATTTATATTATTTTGAAAATATAATTATTTTATGCTCAAACAATTAGCACTGCTCAACTAATTTCTTTAATGCTGCAAGTGCTTCATCTGGAAGTTTGTCATATCCTTCCTTCTTTGTCGCGAAGCCTTCTACTGCTTCTACACGATTCTGCATAGCTGTCTTTAATGCTGCAACATACTCTGCATTGTTCATGTCAGGTTTGAATGCATCACTTGTCTTTCCAGACCAGTCATACATAATCTCGATATCATCAAAGTTACCCCATTTTTCGAAGTTAGCTTTTCCTTCAACGATTGTCTCAAGAATTCCAAGTGTATCAGCTGGTTTAACCTTCTGACCCATGAAATCACCTGTATTAACGATGTAGCAGTCTACGTTCTTCTCTTCTACTAACTTCTTGAACTTCTCATAGTCATTTACTAATGGATATGTTCTGAATGGGTTAGCATAAGGAACGATTCTAAGTGCGTTCATGTCTGTACCTGCTGCAACACGTTCAGCTGTTGATGTCTTAGTAGCAAGTGTAGCACCCATAACTGATGCTAAAGCAGCACCCTTTAATTTAACTACTGGTGGGATTGTAGGATCTTTCATAATCCAGAAAATAGCATTAACCGGAGCATCAATCTTATCTACACGGTTTGGAGACCATAATTTAGATTTAATAGCACGTCCGTTACCATTTCTGATATCTTCTGTTACTAACTGAATTTTTCCATCCTCATCAATTGTAGCAGAGCAGTTCTGAGCTGATAATAAGTACTCATTATCTGCACATCCTGTAGGATAATCTGCTGTCTTATCAAAGTATGTTGGCTCAAGTGCTATAGATGCACATGTATCTGTATTGATAATGAAAGCATCATCATGAAGAACCTTAATTCCACCAAATGCATCATACTTTCCATTATGTTTTGCGTGTGTTAATGTAGACTTACCTGATCCTGAATGACCATATACAGAAGCAACGAACTTCTTTCCGCCTTCAAGAGAGTATTCTTTCTGTCCACCATGGCAAGATGCATAACCGTTTCTGTTAGCAAGTGCCCATGCCATTGTAAGAGTACCTTTCTTGTGCTCTCCGAAATATCTCA
>JAFPAQ010000019.1 GCA_017424235.1 Lachnospiraceae bacterium
GGTGTCGGAGCCGCTGGTGTCGGAGCCGCTGGTGCCGGAGCTGTTGCCGGAGCTGACGGTTCAGGCGATGCTCCACCCATCTGCTGCTCCATAAATGTATCATATATGGATTTTGCAAATTCGATTGGATACATCTGCATTAATGTAGAATCTACCAATCCTTCTATCTGCATCCTAAATGAAATCTTTACAAATCTGTCTTCAAGGAATGGTGACAATTCTCTTGCCTGTCTTACCTGTACATCTACAAGACTAGCCTCTGGTGGGCTGATATCTATTGTCTTTCCAAGCATTGAAGAAAGTGATGTCGAGCTTGAACCCATCATCTGGTTCATTGCTTCTGAAATAGCACTTAAGTGTAATTCACTAAGTTCTCCCTCCAGATTTGTTCCATCACCACCCATCATAAGGTCTGTGATTACCTTAACATCATGCTCTTTTAATACTAATATATTAGTTCCATTAATACCAACTGTATATTTAATCTGTATGAAAACACATGGCTTTTCATATGCTTCCATAATCTGATTCCAAGTTGCAATTTCAACATTTGGTGTTGTAATATTAACCGGTCTGTTAACTAATGAGAACAACGTAGTTGCTGATGTTCCCATACATATATTTGCGACTTCGCCGATTGCGTCTTTTTCTACTTCTGTAAGAAGTTCATCCTGATCAGCAACTGCTGTCGCTGTGCTTTCTGCTACACCACTGTCAGCAGAAAGATCTACTCCATTTAACAATGCATTTATTTCATCCTGCGATAACATACCATCCATTGTCTTACTCCTCCTCCCTAGTAATCGATGTTACCCTTACAGCATATGACTCTTTGCTGGAACCTGGTACTGCTGAAAACTTCTTTATATTTCCAACATATACATCAAGTTCATCATCAACCCTTGAATCAAGCCTTATGATATCACCTACCTGAATATTTACAAAGTCACTGACTGTTATTACGCTTTTACCAAGCACTGCCTTTACAGGCACATCAGCTCTTCTTATCATAGACTCTACAAACTGCTCATAATCTTCATCATCAACCTTCTGTAAGCTCGAATACCAGAATTTCGTATTCAATCTGTCCATAACGGTTTCAAGGGTAAAGAATGGCAGACACACATTCATCAGACCTTCTACTTCTCCGATTTTTACATTCATGGTAACCAGTGCTACCATATCACTTGGAGAAATAATCTGTGCGAACTGTGGGTTAGTCTCTATTCTTTCCAGAAACGGATTTACATCAGCTACATTTTTCCAAGGTTCTCTCAAAAGCTGCATACAAATAACCATGATTCTTTCAATGATACTCATTTCAATTTCTGAGAAATCTCTGGGCTTTTCCAGCGGATCTCCACGTCCGCCCAACATTCTGTCTATAATTGCATATCCCAGACCACTTGTGAGTTCCATTATTATAGAACCGGGCATTGGAGAAAAATTTACAACAGTAAGTAATACCGGATTTGACAAAGCATTTGAAAACTCTGAAAATGTTACAGTTTCCGAACTTGCTACACTTACCTGTACATTTTTTCTTAGATATACCGGAAGATTGGTAGATAACAATCTTCCGTAATGATCAAAAATCATATTTAATGTTCTTAAATGTTCTTTTGAGAACTTTGCAGGACGACTGAAATCATAATTTTTAACCTGTCGTTCATCTTTTTCCTGCATATCCTCAACATCAAGTTCACCAGAGCTTAAAGCTGCCAGCAAACTGTCAATTTCACTCTGCGACAATACTTCTCCCATGTCGCTAATCACCCCCATAGCAAATACTCAACACAAAACAATTGAGTTTAATATATCATCAACCACACATTTTAAGAATATAAGAAGTTAAATGATACTCCATAGATAAAATCTGAATCAAACAATACCTGAATCTTTGAAAGAATCTCAGATTTAATCTGTTCACTGTTCTGCTGAGCCTCCTGCATTGTATAATTGCCAATTACAGAAAAGATTATATCCTTCAGTAAACCTTCTCTTGCTTTCATGCTTTCAGCATCACCATAGGTAGCATAATCATCATGGGCAGTATTCATTGACAAAGACACATTTCCTACAGCATAATGGGCTTTTCCATCTTCCTCTGTTTTTAAAGGAATAGTAAGTTCCTCTGAAATACTGTAAACTGCTGTCTGTGCTAACGACACTGTTGTATTAACATCCGATTCCGGAAGTCCATCAATCTCAAGCTTTATAATTGATGAAATATCTGCAACAAGCTGAGCCGTCTTCTTTGACGCACTTGTCACACTTATCATCATTATCGTAGTAAGAACAATGTTAACAACCAACAATGCCAGAATAATAATAGATAATAGATTTCGTTTCATTTGAAATATCCCCCTTATATATAATCCTTAATTATTCCCTTTTATCAGTTACAAATATAATTAATAGCCACTAAGTGCATTGTATATCTTTATTTCAACACGTCTGTTAAGAGCACGTCCCTCAGGTGTGGTATTATCTGCTATCGGAAGATACTCTCCACGTCCTGAATGTTTTATTATTCCAGGATCAATCGATGTATTTTCCTTGAAGTAATCAAATATCGCCAAAGCTCTGTAGCTGCTTAAAACATCATTATTTTCGTATCGACCACCATTTAACGGAACTGAATCCGTATGTCCTAATATTTCAATATCAGAATCTGCATATCTGGTAAGCAGTAACCCAATTTTATTAAGAACAGGTATTGCTTCTTTTTTAATAGATGCATTTCCTGAATCAAAGAGAAATGCTCCATTTAAAGTCAGCTGGACATAATCCGCCGAAAATTCAACATCAACAATATTGTCCATCATGCTTTCCTTCAAGGACTCTTCTATTTTCTCTGCAAGCTCTTCGGAAAGCTTCATTTTCTCTTCTTCGAGTTCTGAAATAGCTGATTTTAATGCCTCTATCTCCTCTTCAGTAGCACCTGCTTTTTTTGCCAGTTCTTCAACCTGCTGCATCGTACTGTCAGCATTCTCCTTAAAGTTCTCAGCATCAGAATCCGAATCTGCCACCTTACCGGTAGAATTGACATACTCACTCAGCATATTTAACTGACTGACACCATTGCTGATAAGTATTCCGTCTCCAACTGCCTTGGCACCACCTTTAAATATGCTAAAAGTAGACTGAAACGATTGTGCAACTTCCTCAAACTTTTGTGCATCCACTGATGACATCGAAAAAAGTAAAACAAAGAAACACATAAGTAACGTCATAAGGTCTGAGAAAGTACTCATCCAAGGTGCCGGAGTACCTGGCGGTAATTTAAACTCTTCCTTTTTTTTAGCCATTAAGCTTCACCTCCACTGCTTTCACCTTCTGATGAAGGTCTGTCCTTAGGTGCAAGGAATGATTTCAGTTTTTCTTCAATAACACGTGGGTTTTCTCCTGCCTGTATTGAAAGAAGTCCTTCTATCATGATTTCTTTTGCCTGTATTTCCATAGCATTGTCAGCGTTCAATTTATTTGATGTAGGTGCACATATCCAGTTAGCAAGCATTGAACCATAAAAAGTCGTAATCAAGGCAACCGCCATCTTTGGTCCGATGGATGATGGATCTGACATGTGCTGAAGCATAAGTACAAGTCCAACCAATGTACCAATCATACCCCATGCAGGTCCCATAGATCCTAACGTATCCCAAAATCCTGACCTAAGTTTGTGTCTTGAATCAATACTGTTTAACTCCGTCTCAAGAATCCCTCTTACAAGCTCCGGGTCTGTACCATCAACAATTAAAAGTATACCCTTTTTCATAAAAGCATCATCAAGATTTCCTGCTGCTTCTTCCAATGAAAGAAGACCTTCTTTTCTAGCCACATTGGATAATTCAATTATCTTTGTAATCATCTCAGGTATATTAGTCGAAACCGGCTTAAAAATCATACCAATACTTTTAAGTCCACCAATGAAATCTGCCATTGAAACCGATGCCATTGTAGCACCAATCGCACCTCCGAATGTAATCAGTGCTGATGGTACATCAAGGAAGTATTTTACGCCGGCTATACTTTCTCCTGTTATAATACCATACAAAACCAATACAAAGCATAAAATGAGACCAATCAACGATGCTATATCCATTTTACACACACCCCTTTTATTTTTTATTAATTTAGTCTCTGAGAAAACATTCCCCAATCATGCCGTATAGTTCAACTAAAACAGCATAATATATTTTCTCACTAAACACCTATAATAATATAATACTGTAAGGTTACATAAATTGCAACAATTTTCTGAAAATTTCTTGTAGTTTTTTGTAATTTTTTGTTTCTGCTATTGTAAATTCATTTGTTTAAAGTATTCTTGCCTTGTTTCTCTTACTTTATTAAGAATTTCACGTCGATTCTCTTTTGCAATTACTTTTCTGCCTGTAGTAAGAGTTATAACCGTATCCGGTGTCTCCTCCACCAGCTCTATAAGACTTGTATTTACCAATACCTTTGAGCCATTTATCTTTGTAACTTCTATCATATTATTAACCATGCCTTCTTCAAATTCTGTAAAAAAAATACCATCCCAACTCTATTCGTTATATGTAAGAATCTTTCCATGCTCTTTTGCATATTCCTGCATTTTCTTTTTGAACATCTCTACCTTATCATTATTATCTGTCATCTTACACAAAAGAATTATCTTACTATATACTTCATAAGCTTTATCGCCAAGCATATCAAAATCACTTTTGAGAATTATCTGTGTATACAAAAGGAGCGCATCCATTACTGCTCCGCATTTTTCAAGCGCAGTTGCAAAAAAGTAATTTAACTTTGATGTATTTACATATTTTCTGAATTTCACTGAATGATTGACCAATGTAACAAAGTCTTCTTTTTCATAAAGCAATTCAAAATATTTTTCCATACCTAATGCTATAAAATCCTTTGTATCATTTTTATTTAATTCGTAACATTTCTTGTATGCATCTATAGCACTATCCTTATCATCAATTGTTTCATAAGACTGTCCAATCTGAAAATACAAATAATCATCATTATATGGATTTTCACCAATTGCCTTATTCAAAAAATAAAGGTTTCTTTCCTGCTTTTTAAGCATATCCTCCTTCGAAATATTATAGCCGTGATGTTCTACCGTCATAGGCAGAATAAATGTATTTAATACAAGTGTATCCAGGTCTTTTTCATCTTTTGGAACAATCTGTTCATGTATCCTGTATTTAAAATGATAAAAATTCTTATTATAAAATCGTAATACCTTGTCTGTCTGATATTTTAATGTGTTATCTTCATCAGTAAAAACATTTCTAAGCTCAATTGTACCTATAAGCTTGTTGTACTTCTGCATCATTATGCGCAATTTACTTATATCAATATCTTTAATATACTCATCACAATCTATTGCAAGTATCCAATTATTTGATGCCTTTGACGCTGCAAAATTTCTTGCTGCACTGAAATCATCTATCCATTCAAAATCATAAACATTTTTTGTATATTTTGCCGCTATCTCTTTAGTCTGGTCAGTTGAGCCTGTATCAGCAACGATTATCTCAACACCATATTTTATAAGATGTCTTAGACATTGTTCGATATATTTCTCTTCATTTTTGGCAATAATACACACTGAAACCGGTATTTTTGACATATTAGCCTTATTTCTCCCCTACTATACACATATTATGTAAATCATTGTGTATATTGTAGCATATATTTTTAGTTTTTTCCACTTTTTTGTAAAAATAATTCAAAAAAAATCGAATGCCGGCGCATTCGATTACAAGAATTTGCAAAAGCAAATTCTTGATTAATTCACACTACACTGTCGCAATTTCCTATAATACAAAAAATGTGGATAATGATTATCACTATCCACATTAATATATTATTTAATATTATCTCTTAAGATTTACAAGTTCTTCAAGCAATGAATCTGAAGTGGTTATTATACGGCTGTTTGCCTGGAAGCCTCTCTGTGTTGTAATCATATCTGTAAACTGCTGTGAAAGGTCAACATTACTCATTTCAAGCACTCCTGTTGTCATATAACCTGTACCACTAGCCTTGATATCTACTATCTGCACATCTCCGGTATTAGCTGTCGAGCTATATAAATTATCACCTTTATTCTCAAGTCCCATTGCATTCGCAAATGTGGCTACCGCAATCTGTGCAATAGTCTTTGACATACCATTACTGTAATTTGCAGTAACTACACCATCTGTACCAATTGCAACACCTGAAAGAGTACCAAGCTTACGTCCCTTTGTGGCACTGTCACCAAGAAGATTTCCCTTTGCAGATTCCAGTGTAGTCTTTCCACTGTTATCCGCATTTACAAGACTGGACACATCAATCTCAATATTCTCAAAATTACCATTTTCACCAACTCGTGAAAGGTCTACTGTAAATGTATTTTGTCCCTCGGAACCAACATACGAGAACTTGCCATCAGAAGCATTAAACACCAAATTATTCGTTAGACCTTCAAGACTTCCCAAATCCTGAACCTCACCATTTGATTTAATCATTCCAAGAAGCTTTATCTGATACTGACCTGCAAGTCTCTCCTTTTTAGTTGTAGTCTCTGTGGTTGTATACTGAGACTGTGTTTCTCCCTTAGTTGCACTTAACAATCCGGCAAGTTCAGAATATTTTACGCTTGTAGTAATATTTGAAAGTGTAACCGATGATGTTGCTCCACCAATTCTGGTTGCTGTAAATATCTTAGGATCTGCCTTTGTACCGTCAGAATAACTTTTTTCCGTAATCAATAAATTGGTAGTAGAACTAATATGTGTTGCTCCGGAAGTAGGCGCATTACCATATATTGCTTTAATCGTAGCCTCGCTTATATCTATTATTCCACTTTCATCTGTTTTAGTTGAATATGCGGTTTTTCCATCAAGCTCGACTTTCACTTCTGAACCTACTAAGGTTGAATATTCCTTCAAATCGGTAGTATATTCTTCATATGTGGTTCTACCAATATTAGCAGTTATCTTATAGTTTGAATTAGGTGTAACCTCCTCAATCTTAAATGATACACTTGTAGGAGTTCCCAAAGTCAGATTTCCCTCTTTTCTTGCTTTTGAAAGCAAACTGTCTATCTTCTTAAGCAAATCTCCCGGCATCGAAGAAGCTTCAAGCTGGGCAGTTCCTCCAGAAGTATAAGATACTGTATATGTCTTCTTTGAATTGTCAACCAGATAAATATCATCAGGAATATCATAATACATATCCTTATTATTTATAATATTAGTAGACTGTTTATCCATAGTAGTGGGAGTAAGTCCAAACTGAAGACTGTATTCCTCTCCCTTTTTGTCATATAGCGAAACATTAAATAACTGCCCATTAGTAGTATCAAAATCTACATCCTTTTCATCTACTATACCGGAAATAGTAGCTGCTGTTGTGCCTGCTGCTGCATAAGTACTGTTTGATTCAGACAGAAGCTGAATAGGTTTAACTGTTCCGGTCTGAAGAGTACCGTTTACATCTGCCGGCCATCCAAGCACAGTATAACCTGTACTTCCCATTGCCAGATATCCCGCTGCATCTACATTAAACGAACCATCTCTTGTATAATACTGATTTGTACCATCACTTACTATGAAAAATGCCTCACCTGTAATTTTCAAATCAAATGGGTTACCGGTTGACTGTGTAGAACCTTCAGTTGTAATAGAAGTGTTGATTGCACCGGTCTTTACACCAAGACCTATCTGTCTTGGGTTAGTACCTGCAGTTCCATTAGCTGTATTAGGTCCTGTTGCAGACTGTGTTGTCTGATAAAGCATATCTGAGAAATTGATTGTTTTAGCTTTATATCCTGTTGTATTTACATTTGCAATATTATTACCAATAACGTCCATTCTGGTCTGGTGTGATTTTAAACCTGATACACCAGCAAAAAGTGATCTCATCATAATTAAGTAACCTCCTAAATCCAATAAATCTTTGTTCTTAATCAGATGGATACTGTAATCATTATCTGATTCCATCTGTCAGTCAGGAATCAGAGCCCCCAAAAGGTCCGGCTCTTTTACATAATCACTGCTCCATCTATGTTAGTAAATACGTTTTCATCTGTCTCAGTCTGATCCATTGCCGTTATAACCGTATTACTTTTTGTATTAACGATAAAAGCGAGTTTATCTACAAGTACCAAAGATTCCTTTATCCCCTTTTCACTTGCTTTTTTCGTCCCATCATTCAACCTTTCCAGTTGATTATAAGTAAGCTCTATATTTCTTTCATTTAACCTGTTTGATGCATGCTTTGAAAATTTTACTTCGGTATTACTATTAGCTTCAATTTTGGTATTCTGTTGTTTATGAAGTATTTCTTCAAAGCTTAACCCCTTTAAAGTCTGTGAGCTGTCACTTGTTTTTGCAGGCTTCAAATACTGATCCTGAAGCTGTTCAATGGAAAGGAACTTATTATTTCTTATCTCCATAATTCTAACTTCCTTCCAGGCATTCTTTTACTGCTTTATTATTCTTTTTTCTCGGTATCTGTTGTAAGCTTCTCAAGTATCTCATCCATTCTCTTATTAAAATTGTCGAGAATATCATCAAGAGATGTACCTTCTTCTTTTCCCACTTTGGAAGCATCAAATTCATATCCAAAGCTCTTCATCTTGCGAACCCATTCTGCAAGAGTACTTAATTCATTAGCTGCATAAGTTTCCATGTATTTCTTATCATAATCAGAGAGATTATTATAATAATCAAATGCCTGTCTAACCACATTCTCATATGATTTATCGGCAAGATTGACTGATGGAAGTGCACCTATCATATTTGTAAATTCAGTGTATTTTTCATATGCTGCCTGATATTCAGGACTAATAACACTGTCCAAATCACTAAGTGAATATTTCTTGTCATTAATTACAAGTATTGGCTTTTTATTTTCAACAAGTACATAATCAACAACACCTGTTGCATATGTTGTTTCACCTGTAGATTCACTTGTGACTTTCATTATTACACTTTGTCCCACAAGGCTATTTGCCCTTAACAGATCAACTGAGCCTGCCATTTCTGACATCTTTTCAACCTGTGTAAATGTAGCATACTGTGAAACCCATTCAGTATTGCTTGTTGGCTGTAAAGGATCCTGATTTTTCATTTCAGCTACCAGAAGCTGAAGAAACATATCACTGTCAACCTGACTGTTTTTTGATTTAGTTTCCTTTGTGAGCGATGTACCTGATGTAGACTGTGTCTGTAATTCTCCATCTACATATGGTGCCATTAATGTTGATGATGTTGCCATAAAAATAACCTTACCTTTCTATTTTATGCCAGAAGACTGATAGAGTTTCCATGCATACGCATCATCTCCATAGCTACTCTTGTAGCATCATCGACATTCTGCATTTCCTCTGCTATTTCACTATCTGTCTCAAATGCCCTGAGATTTATACTCTTTCTGCGTATTCCATTAACTTTATTGTTTCTGTCATCCTGCCTGTCCTGATTGTTGTCTTTATTGCCTTCTTCAAGGTTCTTTTCCATCTGATGACTTGCAACTGTCACTTCAATAGCATCAATCTTTATCCCCTGTTCTTCAAGGTCAAGCTGTAATTGTGTTGCCTGCGCCTCAATAGCTGCCCTTACGGTTTCATTCTCCGTTGTAAACTGTGCAGTTATATTTCCTCCCTTTGTAGCAAGCTGTACATTTACTGTACCAAGACTTGCGGGATGAAGCTGTAATTCCATCTCTGTGATTTCTTTTCCTGAGTTAATTTTTACAAAATCTGCTAACTGTCTTATTATAGCTTCTGTGCCGGCTTTTTCATCAAGAACTGCATCATTATCAGTTGTAAGAGCTTCAATATTTTCTAAATCAGAATTAAAGCCTTGTGCCTGACCATTTCCACTCAGATTATCGTTACCTGATTCTGTACTCTTATCTGAATCAGTCTCTGAATCATCAGTTTTACTAATTTCGACAGTTGTGTCATTTTCAATTGTACTATCAGCACTGTTCTTGACAGGTTCAATTTTACCCTGCAGGGCGGAAGAATTGTAGGGCTTCTCGGTCCGAACGGATGCGGAAAGTCCACGCTGATGAAGCTGGTCTGCGGCATATTGGTGCCCGACAGCGGTGAAATTTTCGTGTGCGGTGAGCCTCGGAGCGAGACAACCAATTCTTTTATTTCCTATCTTCCCGAGCGCACCTATTTCAGCGCATGGA
>JAFPAQ010000160.1 GCA_017424235.1 Lachnospiraceae bacterium
CCACAGTCTGATGCCTATACATCATTTGCACCGGCTGTTATAGGAGCTCCAAGCTGGGCTGCACTTGGAGTAAAATAGTTAAGATGGCTTAACTTATCCCAAACATAAAAAGCATAGTATGTAAAATGAGCTCGATAGCTCATTTTACATACGGCTATTTGTTTATGAGAAAAACAAATAGCATTTATGGCAGACGAGAATCTGAAATTCTCGTTGCCTCTTCGCAATAAATTGCTCAGAAATGAGGATTAGTGTGGGTGACTTGATTAAATGAAAAGTATAAACAGGATTCTTATAATAGAAGATGATTTTTCATTGGCAGAAAATCTCTGTAGAACATTTACAGATATAGATGGAGAGACAATGGCTTATAGCTGCGGTAGTGTTACCGCAGCTAAAGACATGATGTATCAGGAAAATTTTGATATTATTATTATAAATGCAGGTCTGACTGACGGAAAAGTTTCTGACTTTGTAAAAGAAGTCAAGGTAGGAAAATTCCGACAGAGTGACACCAAGGTAATAATGATGGTGTCAGATAGAGACATGCTGGAAGCTGTTTGGAAATGTGAAGAAGAATACAGGGCAGATGATTATATTACAAAGCCTTTTAGTATGACAGTATTAAAGGCAAAGGTAGGAACTCAGATAAGAAAGAAAAAGAGAGGTTTCAACTATACTACTGTTGAGACAGAGCGTTTTTCAGCTGTTGGAGGAGTACTTAAGAGTCATGCTGTTGAGGATGAAAAGATTATAATTGATGATTATATTTTTGACTTTGAAAGATCTCAGTTTAGCAGAAATGGTGAGATAATCATACTTGAAGCGATTGAGAAGAGGCTTTTGAGGATTCTTCTGGACAATAGAGGAGTTGTTCTTAAAAGAAAGGCCCTTATGGATAAGCTATATCTGAACAAGCCGGGGGGAAATGATGATAACAGACTTCCTGAACTGATTGATAGTCTCACGAAAAAGCTTCGTGCCGAATGCTACATTAAGACTGTTTTTGGAATTGGTTATTTATGGGATAATAAAAAGAGTTAAAATAATTTTTAAATGTTACGGAAAGGCATGGTTATTATTATGTACAACAAAGTAGACACTAATATGAACTTCGTTGACAGAGAAAAAGAAGTTGAAAAGTTCTGGAAAGAAAATGACATTTTCAGAAAAAGTATGGACAACCGCAAGAAGGGTGAGACTTACACATTCTATGATGGTCCTCCTACTGCAAATGGAAAACCTCATATTGGACATGTTCTTACACGTGTTATAAAGGATATGATACCACGTTACAGAACAATGAAGGGATATATGGTACCTAGAAAAGCAGGTTGGGATACACATGGTCTTCCGGTTGAGCTTGAGGTTGAAAAGCTTCTTGGTCTTAATGGTAAAGAGCAGATTGAAGAGTATGGTATGGAGCCATTTATTTGCAAATGTAAAGAATCTGTATGGAAATACAAGGGTATGTGGGAAGACTTCTCAGGTACAGTTGGCTTCTGGGCTGATATGGATGATCCATATGTAACTTATGATGATAATTTCATTGAATCTGAATGGTGGGCACTCAAACAGATTTGGGATAAGAATCTTTTATATAAAGGTTTTAAGATCGTGCCTTACTGTCCACGTTGTGGAACACCTCTTTCTTCACAGGAGGTAGCACAGGGCTATAAGACAGTTAAAGAGCGTTCTGCAGTAGTAAGATTTAAGGTAGTTGGAGAGGATGCATATTTCCTGGCATGGACAACAACTCCCTGGACTCTTCCTTCAAACGTTGCTTTGTGTATGAATCCTGATGAGACATACTGCAAGGTAAAGGCTGCAGACGGATATACATATTATATGGCAGAGGCACTTCTTGACAAAGTACTTGGTAAGCTTGGAAATGAAGAGGAAGGCGTAAAGGCTTACGAAATACTTGAAAGCTATAAGGGAACAGATTTAGAAGGTAAGGAATATGAGCCATTGTTTGATTTTGCAAAGGATATTATTGCAAAGCAGAAAAAGAAGGCACATTTCATTACCTGTGATTCATATGTAACTATGACAGATGGTACAGGTATCGTACATATTGCACCGGCATTTGGTGAAGATGATGCTGCTGTAGGCAGAAAATATGACCTTCCATTTGTACAGTTGGTAAATGGTAAGGGTGAGCTTACACAGGAAACTGCTTACGCAGGAGTATTTGTAAAGAAAGCTGATCCTATGGTATTAAAGGACCTTGAGGAAAAAGGACTTTTATTTGATGCTCCTAAGTTTGAGCATGATTATCCTCACTGCTGGAGATGTGATACTCCACTTATTTACTATGCCCGTGAGTCGTGGTTTATCAAGATGACAGCAGTTAAAGAGGATTTGGTTAGAAATAATAATACAGTCAACTGGATTCCTGAATCAATTGGTAAGGGACGTTTCGGTGACTGGCTTGAGAATATTCAGGACTGGGGTATTTCACGTAACCGTTACTGGGGTACACCACTCAATGTATGGGAATGTGAATGCGGACATCAGGAGTGTATCGGAAGCCGTCAGGAGTTAGCTGACAGAAGCCAGAATCCTGATGCAGCAAAGGTAGAGCTTCACAGACCATATATTGATGAAGTAACCTTTAAGTGTCCTGACTGCGGCAAGGAAATGCACAGAGTACCTGAAGTTATCGACTGCTGGTTTGACTCAGGAGCAATGCCTTTTGCACAGCATCATTATCCATTTGAAAATAAAGAGCTTTTTGAGCAGCAGTTCCCTGCACAGTTCATTTCAGAGGCTGTTGACCAGACAAGAGGATGGTTCTACTCACTTATGGCAGAGTCAACATTGTTATTTAACAAGGCTCCTTATGAAAATGTTATTGTTCTTGGACATGTTCAGGATGAGAACGGTCAGAAGATGAGTAAATCAAAGGGAAATGCCGTAGATCCATTTGAGGCACTTGAGACATATGGTGCAGATGCTATCCGCTGGTATTTCTATATCAATTCAGCTCCATGGCTTCCTAACCGTTTCCACGGCAAGGCTGTTCAGGAAGGACAGAGAAAGTTCATGGGTACATTATGGAATACATATGCCTTCTTTGTACTTTATGCAAATATCGATAATTTTGATGCATCAAAATATACACTTGAGTATGATAAGCTTCCTGTAATGGATAAATGGCTTTTATCTAAGCTCAATTCAGTAGTTAAAGAAGTAGATTACAATCTTGACAATTATAGAATTCCAGAGGCAGCAAGAGCCCTTGATTCATTTGTTGACGAGATGAGTAACTGGTATGTAAGACGTGGACGTGAGCGTTTCTGGGCTAAGGGCATGGAGCAGGACAAGATAAATGCTTATATGACTCTTTACACAGCGCTTGTTACTATTTCAAAGGCTGCAGCTCCTATGATTCCATTTATGACAGAGGATATCTACAGAAATCTTGTATGCAGCATTGACAAGAATGCTCCGGAAAGTATTCATCTTTGCGACTTCCCTGTTGCTGATGAAAAGCTTATTGATAAGAAGCTTGAAGAGGATATGGAAGCAGTATTAAAGGTTGTAGTTATGGGACGTGCATGTAGAAATGCAGCTAATATCAAGAATCGACAGCCAATCAGTACAATGTTTATCAAGGCTCCATTTGAACTTGGTGATTTCTATAAGGAAATTATTGAGGAAGAGCTTAATGTAAAGGCAGTTGTATTTACTGATGATGTCAGAGACTTTACAACATACAATTTCAAGCCACAGCTTAAGACTGTAGGACCAAAATATGGTAAACAGCTTGCAGGAATAAGAGAACAGCTTTCTGCCATTGATGGAAATAAGGCTATGGATGAACTCAAGGCAAACGGATTTATTACATTTGATGTAAACGGCACAGAAGTAAAACTTGCCGAGGAGGATCTTCTTATTGATATTTCTCAGAAGGAAGGCTATGTGACAGAGGCTGATAATACAGTTACAGTTGTACTTGATACAAATCTTACAGAAGAACTTATCGAGGAAGGTAATGTAAGTGAGGTTATCAGTAAGATTCAGACAATGCGTAAGGATTCAGGATTTGAGGTAATGGATCATATTGCAGTATATGTAAGTGGTAATGACAAGATTGCTGATATTGTTAAGAAGAACGAAGAGGCAATCGGTGGCAAGGTACTTGCAAATGCATTTAAGTATGAGGCTGGTGCTGCAAATTCTAAGGAGTGGAATGTAAACGGCGAGAATGTAACTATCGGTGTAGAGAAGCTCTAATACAAAAGTTGATGCCTTTTGGCATCAACTTTTGTATATAACAGTATGGAAAGGTATATTTATTAATATGGAAATCGATTACAGAAGGTATTTAAAGGACTATCCAAACGTTGAAGGAAGATTTGGTGAGTATGGTGGAACATATATTTCAGATGAACTTAAGCCTGCATTTGAAGAAATTACAGAGGCATATCAGACAATCTGCCATTCATCACAGTTTATTAATGAGTTGAGAAGAATCCGCAAGGAATTTCAGGGAAGACCAACTCCGGTCTATCATTGCGAGAGACTTTCAAGAGAGATTGGAAACTGTCAGATTTATCTTAAGAGAGAGGATTTGAATCATACAGGTGCCCATAAACTCAATCACTGCATGGGTGAGGGACTTCTTGCCAAGTTCA
>JAFPAQ010000161.1 GCA_017424235.1 Lachnospiraceae bacterium
AACTTACCGCGACCGGACTCTACGCGCCTTCCATGTCGCGTTTCGTCCTAAATCCGCATCCATGCGGATTTTCGCTGAGCATCCTAATCACCCATAAGAAAATATCAACATTCTCCGCCAGCCTTCCAATCAGATAGGACGATTATCCTTCTGTGTACTCAAAAGCTCAGATACATGGAAAATGGCTGGTACAACAGGTATTGCACCGGCTAGAAAATAGCCGGTGTGCCCTGAAAAAGTCTTTTTATGTTTTCATTCATTCCCATTTTTCTTTTCTTCAGTGTGCAAAAACTTCCGTTTATGGTTTTTGCATACTACATTCCTCTTGATTTTCTTACACAGGCTTTCATTGCTTCAAAAACTGCACTTCGCATGCCTTTCTCTTCAAGAACCCGTACTGCCTCTATGGTAGTACCTCCCGGAGAACATACCATATCTTTCAACTCTCCCGGATGCTTACCAGTATCTAACACCATCTTCGCACTTCCTAGTACAGCCTGTGCTGCAAATTTGTATGCCTGTGCTCTTGGCATTCCATCAGCTACTGCAGCATCTGCCATAGCTTCTATAAACATAAATACATATGCTGGTGAACTTCCACTTACAGCAGTTACCACATCCATAAGATTTTCTGATATAACCTCCGTACTACTAAATCCACTGCAAATATCTCTTATAAGCGCCATATCTTCATCTAAAACATTTTTATTTGGACACATTCCCATCATGCCTTCGCCTACCATAGCCGGAGTATTTGGCATAGTACGAATTATTTTTAATTCTTTTCCAAATTCCGATAAAAGCCATTCGAGTGTTTTTCCCGGTGCAATTGTAACTATTATCTTATCTTTGTTTACACAATCTTTTATTTCTTCAATCACAGAATGATAAAACTGTGGTTTTACAGATAAAAACAGTATATCCGCAAACTCTGCAACAGCTTTATTATCTGTTGTGATATTTACTCCCAGTTCTGATTTACGTACTTCAAGAGCTTCCTTTGATTTGTCAGAAGTCATAATGTCACAAGCCTGGCATTTGCCTGAAGATATAATACCATGCATCATGGCACCGCCCATGTTTCCACATCCAATAAACCCAATTTTCATTTCTTTTGCTTCCTTTCTTAGTTATTTAGCATTTGCCGGTTCAATATTTATTGTTTTACCTTTTATTTTTACATTTTTCATTGCTTTCAAAACATCAAGAGCATTTTCCTTTGGTACTTCAACAAAAGTATACTTGTCATATAAATCAATTGCACCTACAAGTTTGCCTGGTATATTTGCTTCACCTGCAATTGCTCCAAGAATATCTTTTGCCTTTACTTTCTGAGACTTTCCTATGTTAATAAAAAGCCTTGCCATGCCTTCTTCTGCACCTGTATTGTCAAAGTCAAATCCAGAATCTGTCTGCATGTCATCAGACTCATTTGAACTGTCATTTAATCCCATATGAAGCTTTAAAAATGCTGCTGCAATATCCATTGCTGTATAATCAGATTCATTTATCTGATTTTCTATTGTATTTATCATTGATGTCAAATCTTCCTCGTCGATTATATTGGAAATTTTGTCCATCACCTTTTCTATTTTTATCTGATTTACATCATTAAGCGAAGGAACCGGCATTGCATAAACCTTAGTTTTACAATAACGCATAATATCCTTAAGTTTATAAACTTCTTTTCCCTTTACAAAAGTGAAAGCTCTGCCTGTTCTACCTGCACGCCCGGTTCTTCCTATTCTATGAACATAATATTCCTCATCCTGTGGAATGTCAAAGTTAAAAACTGCCTCTACATCATCTACATCTATTCCTCTGGCAGCGACATCTGTAGCTATAAGTATATCTGTTTTTCCTTTTCTGAAGCTGTTCATAACCTTATCTCTTTGAGACTGCTTCATATCACCATGAAGTCCCTCTGCAAAATATCCTCGTCCTTTTAATATTTCAGACAAGTCATCTACCATTTTCTTGGTATTGCAGAATACCAATGACAATTTAGGTTCATAAAAATCAAGTAATCTTGTAAGTACTTCAACTTTATCTTTTCTTTTTACATCCAGATAATACTGTTCAATCTTAGGTACAGTGAGTTCCTTTTTTACAACCTTTATCATCTGTGCGTCAGATTTTTGATATTCCCTTGCAATCTCAAGTATTGCTTTTGGCATAGTTGCAGAAAAAAGAATAGTCTGTCTGTCTTCATTCTTGACATACTGTAAAACAGTCTCGATATCTTCTCTAAATCCCATGTTTAACATTTCATCAGCTTCGTCAAGCACTATTGTATTAACATGGTCACATTTTATAGTCTTACGACGCAAATGATCCATTACTCTTCCCGGAGTCCCTATTATTATCTGAGTCCCTTTTAATGCACGAATCTGCTTTGATATATCCTGTCCTCCGTAAATAGGAAGCACCTTAACACCATGCATATATTTTGCAAGATGTCGTATCTCTTCTGCTGCCTGAACTGCCAACTCTCTTGTCGGGCATAGAATAAGTGCCTGTGGATGTTTGATATCACGATTTTTGTTTACCTTTTCCAATACAGGTATTCCAAAGGCAGCTGTCTTACCTGTACCTGTCTGTGCCTGTCCAATAATGTCAGCACCTGTTATAGCTGCCGGGATAGCCTTACTCTGAATTGGTGAAGCTTCCTCAAATCCCATTTCTCTAACTCCACGCAAAATTTCCGGACACAAACCTAATTCATCAAATCTTAATGTTTCCATGTATTTCCTTTCAAAACAAAAAAACAGCACATGCCAGCGCATGCACCTTTAACTATTACTACACTGACGCAATTTTCTAATACATAAATAATAGCCTTAAAATAAATTGCACTCAAATTATTATATGTAGGCATCTATATAAAGTCAATGCAAAAGTAGACAAACTCGGGTTTTCCTTCTGAAAACACCTCGCGGGATATAAAACGTGTAAAATAGCAGACAAATTACTTTTATGTAATAATCTGAAATCTATTGTTTATTTTTTGTTTTTTTGTTATAATTTATTTACTAATTACAAAAAAACAGAAAAATAAAAAAATTTAAATGTACTCACATATCCTTAAAAGTACATAATCAGAACATGGGGGACAAGTATTATGAATGAAGAATTACAAAAGCTTGCTGACAGTATTGATATTATAAGAGACTTATTTGGAGAAAATGCATTTACAACTTTATATGATGCCTCAGGTATAGTACTGGCGTTTTCAGTTCCAAAAGGAGTTACACCTATTTTTAAAGTAGGGGATACTTTTCATGATGCCACAGGAGCATTTAATGAGGTAATCAAACATGGAATTATAAAACATAATATACTTCCCAAAGAAATTTTAGGCGAAACCTTTGAAGGTACTCTTGTACCCGTAAAAGACAAAATGGGCAAGGTTATCGGATGTATTGCAGCTTGTGTAAGCATTGAAACTAAACAACTTATGCAAGAGACTACAAAAGAATTCAAGAATAGTCTTATCAAAGTAAACGATTCCATTCATGATATAACTTCCGGAATTAATGAGCTTTCAAATTCCCTTGAAGCTCTTACAAAAATGACAAACACAATTGACTCGGATGTTAAAACTGCATCAGATGTAGTTGGAAAAATACAAAGTAATGCTTCTCGTTCAAACATTTTGGCACTTAATGCCTCAATAGAAGCCGCAAGAAGTGGTGAAGCCGGACGTGGTTTTGCTGTAGTTGCAACAGAAATGGGTAAGCTTGCTGCGGGAAGTGGTACTTCAGCTGAAGAAATCAGAAAAACACTCGGTGTCATAACAGAACATCTGTCACAGATAACTGATTGTATAAAAAATTCCAATGTTTCAGCACGGAAACATATGGAAAGTATTGAAGCTATAAAGGACACTCTGTCTAAAACAACAGAACTGGCAAATACAATAAATCTACATATAGATGATTAAGATAGTAACAGGAGGGAAAACCCTCCTGTTACTATTTTAATCTGTCCATTGGGTTTATTGGCATCCCATCCTTTGTAAGTTTAAAATATACATTACTTCCCTCTTCTGAATAATAAATAGTTGGAGCTGCCACTTTTCCAACTATATCCCCCGCCTTAACAAAATCACCTTTTGCAAGATTTACATCTTCAAGCTGTCCATATGTCAATTCATAACCATTGCCTATATCAAATACAATTGTCTTTCCTGTCTGTGAATTATCATAAATATCCTTAACTCTTCCATCTGTAGCTGCTACTATAGCCTCTCCCTGTTCTGCCCCTATTATAATGGAGGGATTATATCTATATTGCTGCATTGTCGGATGATAAACCGCTTTTTCCATGTTATATTCCATAATAATATTTCCATTTACAGGCCACTTGAGAGTATCTGATTCAGAAAATGTAATTTTACTGTTTTGGGCTTCTTCTGCCATAAATACTGCTGCTTTATCCGTCCCTTCAAGTTTTGCATCTGTATCATTTTTATCCTCTTTTTTTATAGAATTACCTATATCATTTGATATTTCTGATGAGTTAGCCTGAGTATATGCCGGATCCACGTCCATATCATTGTTATCACTGAGATCATACATTTCTTTTGCTACAAATCGTTTATCAACAAATCCATCTTCCTCACTCTTCAAAGGAATATCAGCCTTTGCATTTCCACCGGTAAATCTTGAATCCTCTGCCATCTCTTCTGACTTTATATCCTGGTTTTCCTGAAGCTTTGCAAAGTCTATACTGTTTTCATTATCATGTCTGCTTGTTGCTGACATATATACCCCTGTAAGAGTAAGTGCTGTCAATACAAAAGCTGATGCAGCAATTATACTGAGCTTTTCCTTTTTTAAATTTCTATTATTTTCATTTTCTTTAAAATTACCTTTATAGATATTGTCATTATTATCCATTTCGTATTTCTTCATAACACTAACCTTACCCTTTCTGATATCCATCTTACTTTTCAGACAAATACAAATTTATACCTCAAATCACACTTTTCACCTGAAATAAGCTTTTTGTATGATATTTATAGCATAGCCATAATATATTTTTTTATTCAAATATATTCCTTTTTAAAATTACTTTTACTGCCATTTCGCAATTGCAATTTCTTCATTAAATGATTAACACTGTCGCAATTTCATATAACAATCGAGTAGGAGAGAATTTATTTCCTCCTACTCGCCCGCGAGCCTCATGTCCGTAAGGACAAATTTCATCTGTGAGGATCTGCGATAAAAAAATCGGATGCCGGCGCATCCGATTATTTATAAATTTTCTTTAAAATATATGAAAAAAGATTTCTAATAAAATCTATGGTTCTGTCAAAAATAATACTAAGCACAATCACTACAGTATTATCAAACACAATTGCAATAAGCAGACAGACTACAAATGTCAATACAACACTTAATGCTATACCACCTATACACCCAAATCTGAGTGCATTGATATGAAATTTGTCCTGAACAATCACAAATAATGAGTACCAGTGTATAAGTATCACACTATAACTATACTTTGAACATAATCTTAAAATTAAATTTGTTTTAGTATTAATCCAATCTTTATTTCTTATGAATGTAACAAATATACCGCTTGATACCAAAATAATCGGGACTGTACAACCATATACAAAATTCATATTGGCAGAACTCTTAAATACTGCATAAACAGATATTATATATGATAATACAGCTACAACCAATATCATTATAAAATATCTTACTGACTCTCTGTTCGGAACATTGGCTATTTCTTCATCTGTAAGCTCTGCAACCTTTCTTAGTCTGTGGGAGAGCCTTGAACGCCATTCTGAGAGCTTATCCGGTGACTCAAACATACGGGTAAATATATATCCTAACAAGAACACACCTACCCAGCCTGATAAAAATGTAGTAATTCCAAAATTAATACCTGCCAAAGGCAAATATGTACTTAATGCATTAAATAATAAAATAAGAAATGCAAGTGCAATAATCATTTTATCACTTAAATTCTTTACCATAACCTTCATAAATGGAGTGATTATATACAAACCGATTATTGTATAAATAAGCCATAAATGTGGTCCTGCATCAGGAGCGCCCACAAGCATGCGTTTGAATGCTTCAGCTATGCCTTTTGGTGGAAAAAATTCTACTTCATGATTAAAATACAGTAAAAGCATATAATATGCAACAAGCGGTATTATTACCTTGGTTGCCCTTCTTATATAAAAATCTGAAAGCTTTTCTTCTTTTTGAGATGACAAAAGTAATGCTCCGGAAAGCATAACATATAATATGTTACAGCATAGACCAAGGCTCAATCCACATACCAGCAACAATCTTTTAGCATCAGTATCAGCCAAATCCACAACAGACGAACAGGTATGTGCCAAAATGACAAGAACTGCTGCCAAAATCCTTAAATAATCCCAATATGCAAGTCTTTTGGGTGAAGGCTTAGCTCCGAACAGAACATACTGCATATACTGCCTTCCTTTTAATCTTCTTCTTGCAGCATCAAGGCTATGTGTCCAAAATACAACAAATATGAATATCACTGCTGCCGGACAATACCACATACATCTTTCAAGAGTGTATTGTGAAATATATGAATTAACCTTCATCTTGTCTGCACATGAGGTTATTCGTTTAATAATGACGTCATCATCAATATCAAATCTCAGACTGTCATACTGCCCCCGCGGAACAGGAATACGGCATATTCCATCTGCAGTCCTTACTGACATTTTTACTGAGTTTTTTTCAGAATAATTCTGACCTGATTTTGAATAAAAAATCTGTATCTGTGTATATTTGTGAATATCTGTAACGCCTGCTTCATGTACAAATTCTATTTCTATTCCACCTATATTTCCTATCTTATTTTTTAAATCGGAAAGGTAAAATTGTGGATCCTCATTAGCCATATCAAAATGATACAGACCACTGTTTTCGTCAAAATAGTAATCATACCCTGAAACTCCCATAAATGTATCCGGCAAAAGCTGCTTTGTTTCGCCTCGCATCTTGTAGGTATGCTCTAAATTAAGACAAAAAATAGAAATGACCGATACAAGCATAAATAATAACAATACTATCCATTTTCTTTTGCTGAAAGATTTTAATGTATTCATTCAATGTTCTCCATAATAAGTGTTTACATATCATATAATAATTTTACCACTATTTACTGTTTTGTCAAACAATAAAGATTATTGATAAATATTTATAAACACTATTCCAATAGTCTTGATTAATATAATAGTTGCACTTGATCCATTTAACATATATAATTTAATTTATATAATATCTTCAGGAGGATAAAATGGTAAGATTAATACTTGTTGCTCTTTTTTTAATTTTATTTTTAATCCTAAGTATCCCTATAATGCTTATTGAATGGATAATAGGAAAATTCAATATGGATTTGAAAAGTAAATCAAGTCTTTTTATTGTAAATTGTGCTTTTAATGTGATTAAATTCCTTTCGGGTGCAAAAATTGACTATATCGGACTTGACAATATCCCAAAGGATACTGCTGTAATGTATGTTGGAAACCATAGAAGCTTCTTTGATATTGTATTTACATATCCAAAGGTTGCAGGACTTACCGGATATATCTCAAAAAAGGAAATCGAAAAGGTTCCTCTTTTAAATGTGTGGATGAGAAACCTTAACTGCCTTTTCCTCGACAGAGACAACATAAAGGAAGGCTTAAAAACAATACTTACAGCAATTGAACAGATAAAATCAGGAATATCTATATGCATTTTCCCAGAGGGAACCAGAAGTGAAGATGAGAATGTAATCTTACCATTTCATGAAGGAAGCTTTAAAATAGCTTCAAAGGCAAAATGTCCTATAGTACCTGTCACTTTAAATAACTGTGATGCTGTTTTTGAAAAACATCTGCCATGGATAAAAAAAGCTCATGTAATAATTGAATATGGAAAACCTATATATATTGATGAGATTCCAAAGGAAAAACAAAAACAGATTGGAAGCTATGTGCACGACATAATACTTGATACCTACAATAAAAATAAAGAACTTGTATAATAAAAATGTGTATGCGACCGCATACACATTTTTATTATACCTTATAGCTTATTAACAATCTCTTCAAAATGCATTCCATGTGAAGCTTTTATAAGTATGATATCACCATTTGAAATCATATTATTAATTTCATCAAGAAATGACTCTTTATCAACATAATAATATGCCCTGCTTACTGTATTTTCCACACTTTTAGCACCTTCATAAAGATTTTTACACAAATCTCCTATGCAAATAATTATTTCCAGGTTTCGCTGTGCTGCGTACTGACCTACTTCATAATGAAGCTGCTTTTCATCAGTTCCAAGTTCAAACATGTCACCAAGTACAGCAATTCTTTTAACACCTGATTTGACCGGAGTAGATGCCATAAGGTCTATGGCTGCTTTCATTGAAACAGGATTTGCATTATAGCAGTCATCAATAATCGTATATTTTTCAGAACGTATCACATTGCTTCTTCCACCCACAGCTTGAACCTTCTCTATTCCGTTCTTTATTTCATCAGTATTTAATCCATAGGTAATACCTACCGCTGTAGCTGCAAGAGCATTATATACCATATGTTCACCCGGCAACGGAATATGTACATAAAATTCTTCTTTTAAGCTTTCAGTATCTACATGTATCTTAACACTGCTTCCATCAAGTCCCTTATTGATATACTCAGTTGCATATATCTCACAATCATCGGATTTATTCATGCCAAAGAACAATGGCTTTTTACCATGAACTTCCTTCACTGTAATAAGCTTATCATCTCCGCCGTTTAGACATACATTACCCTCCGGATTCATAAAATCAAATATCTCTGTTTTTGCTTTTAATATTCCATCTCTTGTGCCAAGATTTTCAAGATGGCACTGACCTATGTTGGTAATTACACATGTATCAGGTTTTGCAATGCTGCTAAGTCTGTGCATCTCTCCAAAATCACTTATGCCCATTTCAAGCACCGCCATCCGGCAATCCTGCTTTAAGCCCAGAACTGTCAAAGGCAGACCTACCTCGTTATTAAAATTTCCCTGAGTCTTCTGGGTTATATATTTCTGTTCGAGAACACTTGCAATAAATTCTTTAGTGCTTGTCTTACCAACACTTCCTGTAATACCAACGACCTTTATATTAAGCTGCTGTCTATAAAATGCCGCAAGATCCTTTAATGCCTGAAAACTGTCTTTAACCAATATATATGCACCTTTTGGATTTTGGGGAGCCTGCTCACATATCACACCCATAGCACCTTTTTCAAACACGCTGTCAATAAAGGAATGCCCATCAACTCTTTCTCCTCTGGTTGCAACAAATATATATCCTTCTTCTACCTTGCGTGAATCCAGAACCACACCTTTTGCAAGTGTGCTGTCTTTTAAAATGCCTTCAGCTATATTTTCTATGTGTAATTCTCCATTTACAGCATTTGCCATATTTTGAAGCGTCATATTTTTCATATCAATCCCCTTGCTTTCTTACTTTTCATATTTTTTTATGGATATATCTATGATTCTTTTACACAGTGCTTTAAAATCAATACCAAGAACAGCTGCTTCTTGTGGAAGAAGAGATGTAGGTGTCATGCCCGGAAGTGTATTGGCCTCAAGACAATAGAAATTGTAATCCTTATCCATTCTAAAATCCATTCTCGCATAGGTCTGTAAGCATAATACTCTGAATACTCTTTCTGCACAATGCTGCATATCTTCTGTAACCTGTTCAGGAAGTTGGGCCGGACAGGTTTCTATTGCTGAACCTGACTGGTATTTATTTTTGTAATCATAAAAGCCAACTTTAGGAGCAATTTCAATTATTGGAAGTGCCTTTCCCTCCATTACACCTATCGAAAATTCTCTTCCTTCTATGAACTGCTCAACAATCACTGTATCTTCAAATTCAAAAGCCTTTTTAATCGCGTCCTCAAGCTCTGACAGATTATCTGCTCTATATACACCAACACTTGAACCACCACAGTTTACCTTTGCGATACATGGATATACATCCCATCCTTTTAATATTGATTTATTTAAAACCTTGTCTTTTTTATTTATAGTAATTCCTCTTGGAGTAGGTATATTCTCATTAATGAAAAGCTGCTTTGAAACTGCCTTATCCATAGCTATTGCACTTGAAAAATATCCTGTACCTGTATATTTGATATTAAGAAGGTCAAACATTGCCTGTATCTTGCCATCTTCTCCATTTTGTCCATGAAGTGCCATAAAAACAATATCTGCCTGAGAACAGATATTAATGACATTGGGACCTACAAGACAGTCCGGATCATCTTTTCTCATTGCTCTTACCGCATTTATATCAGGATTTTCAGACTTTATTGCACTGATATTTTCTGACCAGTCCTTTTGAATATCAAATATCCCTTCTGTTTCTCCTTCATATCCAAGATAAACATCAAGAAGAACCAGTTTATTTTCACCATCATTGAGTGCTTTATAAATCATCGCTCCTGTTACAAGAGACACATCTCTTTCTGTACTTGTTCCACCTGCCAAAACTACAATTTTCATCACAATATCCTCCATTTAGTAGAATCCATCTTTAAACAGGACTTAACTGTTATTAACATTACGCAACAGATCACTTAAACCAAACAATAATATCCCATACCACTGAGCATTTATCTGACCTGCATCATCATTATTACTCCAAAACTGTTTAGAATCAAGATAATAAATACCTGTTTCATTAAATCCATATATATATACAATATTATTCTTAACTATATCTGTATATTCTTTATTTGGAGTCAGATAATTTACAAAGCCTACAATCATAATATTATATATACATTCTTCATACATCCTTGTACCTGTTCCAAACATTGTATCTGTCTCAGCTACTGTACTGATTTTCTCAGCTTTGTCTACAAGTGCCTGCATCAGTTTGTTACAGTTGTCACGATTATTGTTTTTTTCAGCATCAAGATAAGCTAATGCTCCGCAAAATTCAAAGTATATATTTTCTGAATTTTTATCAAACATGCTTGTGCAATTACCTTTTAAAAAACGATCTGCATTTTTTTGATACTCCGCCTTGTAATCTGTTTTCATCAGCTTACTCATAACATAAAAATCAGCTGCTTCATATTTACTTTCTGATTTACCCTCGAGCCATTTTAATGCCATATTACCGGCTTTTTGACATTCCTTTTCAATTTCAGAACCATACTTTCCAAAAAATGTCCGGCCGGTACTCATTATACCACAAAAAGCAGCCGTTGCCGCATAATCATTATATATACTTCCATCTGCTGCCTGTTGCTGAATAAGCCAGTGTGACATATTTAACAGCTGTTGAATTATATCCTTTTGTTCATCATCTATACTTTCGTTTGCCATCTCAAACAGTTCTGAATTGTAATTAAGCGCATTTATAGTCATATCCATACAAAAGCATATATTTTTAACTTGCTCTGCATCTGATTCCATTTCAGGCAAAGCCATATTGTTAATCGCTTCCAAAAAAATAGTTTCATAATTGTGTTCAGAAATAATAAATCTGTATGATCTTCCAATTATATCAGTTTCAATATAGTAAATACCTTCCTCATCAAAATCAGAAAAATCTCCTGAGGCTATAGCAGTTTTGCTAATTATATCTGTTGTCTTTTTGTGTATTTTTCCGGTATACACCACTACTTCATCTTCTGCCCGTACTATATTAAATGTATCTCCATATTTTTCACCAGTAAAAATAACCTGTTTGTCATCATTTTTTCGATATCCCATTCTGTTGATTATTACTTTGGGATAAGTTTTAGGTACCTCAATACCTGTATCATCAGGTGAAGCATTTACAGATTCTATACTATTTGTATTTGCTGTAATCTGACTTTGACCATCTTCTTTTGTTGTTCCGGCTACACTAACAGATCTATTTTTATTGCCATTATTATAGGAACATCCTGTCATAAGCATAATCACCATTAAAACTGCATATATTAAACATAATAATCTCTTCATATCACCGGCAGTGCCTTTCAATAAATTACCTAATATATGTAATTCTAACAAATTAGAGTTTTTTAGGCAATCTTTTTGTCGCAATAAGGACGGGGCTTCTGCATCGCCTAAAAGCACGATACAGCAAGCCCCGTCCTTATTTCTACTATATTGGAAGCACTATACAGCTAGCCTCTTCCCTATTTCTACTATATTGAAAGCACGATACAGAAGCCCCGTCTCGATTTATAATACAACTAAGCATATTGATAAAAATAATATTAAGATTCTTAAAGTTTTTGTAAACTTTATACATTTATTATTGCCTTATATCATTTCTTGTTATATATTTAATATATATATAACTGTTCATAGCTAAGTTTTTCACAGTTATATTTTATGCACACAAAATCAATAAACTGATTTTGGCTCATGAAAAGATCTAACAATAGTGATTAGTAATAGTGACATATATTTTTAATCACTATGATTTTATTAGTTATTGTTAACAGTAACACTTATTAACAGCATAGTTAAATTTTAACTTACTTATAAGGAGGCCTTAGTATGAAAGAAGCTCAATTGAGCAATGAAATGCTGATGGAAACTGACAAAGAGCCTCTTGCTGATACAAATAGTGCTATTCCGGTTGAATCATCCTGTGAAGCAGTTCACATTCCACAAGAGGATTATGACCAGCTTGTCGAGCCGTACAGAGAGGCTATGACAAGACTTAAAGTAAGAATGAATGGACTAAATGAAGATTACAGAAAAAAGTACAGAGATTATCCCATACACAATATTCAGACAAGAATAAAGAGTAAAAAAAGTATTGAGCACAAACTTATTATGCGTAACCTTCCTATAACAACATTTGCTGCAAAGGACAATCTTACTGATATTGCCGGAATACGTGTAATTTGCTATTTTATAGAAGATATCTTTAGTATTCTTTCTCTTGTAAAAACACAGACTGATTTACTGATTCTGAAAGAATCTGACTATATACATTACCCAAAAAGCAGTGGCTATAAAAGCTACCATATGGTATTGGGAGTACCCGTATATCGAATAGAGGGAATGCAGTATTATCCTGTTGAAATACAGTTCAGAACTCTCGCTATGGATTTATGGGCAAGTATGGAACACCGAATATGTTATAAGGGAATCACTCCTGATGAGACCGTAAATGCTTTTATGAAATACTCAAATGAACTTTCAGAAATGGAACGCCGAATGAAACATCTTTTAGATGAGATTCGTAAAGAATATCCGCAAGAACCAATGCAATAGCTGTTTCCTAACTAAATGAGAGTGCAGGTAGACTTAAGTTTATCTGCACTCTCATTATTTTCAAAATCATTTAGATATGTGATTTTTACTCTGCACTGTAATATCTATCTCACAGTCAGACAAAAACTGATAATTTGCTTCAAGACCATACTTAATAAAAATGTGAAGTCTGTCTTCTTTTTCTTCAATTTCTATTTTTTTTGTATCGATAGCTATAAGAATATTGCCAAATGGAGTAATATAGTCTGTCATGGTTTTTTTTCCCTCGTTAAAAGACATCTGAACACTGATTGGTCCTTTTTTAGTGAGAATAAACTCCTTATCCCTGACTTTTATCATATTTTTTATATTTTCATTATAGCCTTCAACTATTTCTTCATAAAGAATATAATGCGCTCCATTTTTTAAATAGTACTGACCCGGACATATAGTTTCTATTTTTTCAAGCTCTTCATCACTTGCACTTTCCTTCACGTCATTATCTGCAAACTGAAGTCCCCTGACAGAGACAAGAACATCTTTTGTCATTTTTCCTCACATTCTGCTGTCTTAATCTAAAACGTAATACAGCCATTGCCTTCTATTTATTGATCATTAAATTTATATACTCTAAAACAGCACTTTTGTATATTGTACTTTTACCTTGACCTGACAATAACTCCTCAACAAATTCCTGAGCCTGTTTCTCATCAAGAATATTTCCCTCTTCATCAAAAATACAGCCTTGTCCTTCGCTTAACAGTATTTCCGGTGTCAATGTACCAAACCACAAAAATATGCCACAAAGTCCAATAACCATCTTAAAATATTTCTTTATTTTCATGCCTGTCCTCTTTTCTTTTTATTATGTACTATCGTAATTTTTTATTTTGCTTCGAAAGTACATTTATTATAATAAGAGTATTGGCATGTAAATATTTTTTAATCATTATTTACATTCTAACTGAAGAGATTTTATAATTGCTTCTTCCTGATTTGCAATGTGTTTACTTGCAATCCCGGCAGCAGTCTCCTTATCCTTATTCAAAATACAATGATACATCTCCTGGTGCTCCTTTACAAGCATTTGATGCTGTGAATAATCCTTTAAGTACTCAAATCTATAACGATACATTTGCTCTGCAAGATTATTTACAAGCTGAATAAGTCTGTCATTTCTCGTAGATACAACTATGATATCATGAAATGCTACATCTGCTTCAGCTATCTTTCGGGTATCTGTTGATTCTGTCGCAATTTTAAAGTCCTCATTTGCCTGGCGAAGCTTATCCATCTCTTCCTGAGTCATCCTGTCACAGGCAAGCTCGATTGCAAGTACATCAAGTGCCTGCCTTACCTCCATTACATCCTTAAGACTCTTCCAGGATATCTTCGCAACCTCGGCACCACGCCTCGGTATCATTATTACAAGACCTTCAAGTTCAAGCTTTCTTATCGCTTCTCTTATCGGAGTGCGACTTACTCCCAGCTTATTTGCAAGATGAATCTCCATAAGGCGCTCACCCGGCTTTAGCTTACCTGTAAGTATCTCCTTTCTTAGTGTGTTGAACACAACATCCCTAAGTGGCAGATATTCATCATCATTCATTATCGTCATAATCGTTCCCCACCTTAGTTAAAAAAATCTGTAACAAATATCTGTGCCCGGATATTTTTATTCTCGAGCCGGCTTTTTACAAAATCACACGCATCCATGGCCTGCTTTTGTGAATCAAAAACTCCAAAAATACTTGGACCACTTCCGCTCATTATCGAGTTTAATGCGCCCTTTGATTTCATCATTGTTTTAATTTCAGAAATAATCGGATACTCCCTCTCTGTAACTGTTTCCATAACATTTTCCATACGGGATGTAATTCCTGTTAAATCTTTGTCCTGTAAAGCTTTTATCATCCCATCTACATCCGGATGATGTTCAAGTTCATTTGCCCTAAGAGTCTCATACACCCATTTGGTAGGGACCATTATTGGCGGCTTTACAACAAGAAGTGATGCCTGTGGTGGTGAAGGAAGTGGCGTCAGTCTCTCTCCTATTCCCTCTGCAAGAGCAGTTCCACCCATTATACAATATGGAACATCTGCGCCAAGCTTTACAGACTTTTCCATCAACTCTTCTTTAGATATACCTAGTTCAAACAATTCATTTATCGCCAGCATAGTGGCAGCAGCATCAGTACTTCCACCTGCCATGCCTGCCGCTACAGGAATATTTTTGTTCAGATATATATCCACACCACACTCAATTCCATAAGTATCCTGCATCAGTTTTGCTGCTTTATAGATAAGATTATTGGTAATATCTCCAAGATCATCCTGACTGTCAACCTTAAGAGTTATCTGTGAATCGCTTCTTTTCTGATATCTTAACTCATCATAAATGTCTACCATCTGCATTATCATCTTTACTTCATGATATCCGTTTTCAAGTCTTCTACATACATCAAGCGCCAGATTTATCTTGGCTCTTGCCTTTATCTCAATATTATTCATTATCTTTCCTCTTGTTTTTTATATTATTGTACTTAAAAAAATACAATACAATTGAATTATATTAAATTAATCCTTTGAAGTCAACATTTTGACTATTTTCATTAATTTTTATATAGTTTTTTCTCCATTTATTTCAGATATATTTACAATTAAATTATTTACTTTTTACAACAATTCTTGTTATACTATTATAGTATTACAAACGTGGCTATTGCATACCGTCATAGTTACGATAACAAAAATTTATTACCGCTATGCGAGAAAGTGGAGGAAACATGGATTCACAAAATTTTGTATATTATACAGTTGAAGATTTGGAAAACCAGCCTGATGGCAATCGTTCAGAGCTTATTGACGGAAGAATTTATCATATGAATATTCCAAGCAGAAAGCATCAGGAATTAGTCGGTGAGCTTTATGGTCTTATTTGGAATCATGTACATAACAATGACTGCCGTTGCAAGCCTTTCGTGGCTCCTTTCTCAGTTTATCTTAATCAGGATAACCGAAACTATGTACAGCCGGATATCTGCATGGTAAGTGATCAGAATAAATTAAACGAAAAAGGCTGTGCCGGTGTGCCTGATATGATTGTTGAGGTTGCTTCACCTGAAAGCCTTAAAATGGATTATGTAATCAAGCTTTTAAAATATGCTTCTGCCGGTGTACAGGAATACTGGATTGTTGATTACATGAAGAGCCGTATAACCGTTTATGATTTTAAAGAACAGGAAATGAACGAATATACTTTCTCTGATTGTGTTCCTGTTAAGCTCTATCCGGGTTTAATAATTGATTTTACAAAGATTAAACTTATGAATTAATATCAAAAATACATGAAAGAACATTTCATCTGTTTTTTCATGTATTTTTATTTTTAATCCTGCATAGAATGTACCAACACTTCAAAAAGGACATAATATATGAAGGATTATATAGAAGAACGTGCTATAACCATAGCTATCTATATTATAGACCACAATGCCACTGTAAGACAGACTGCAAAGGCATTTGGAATAAGCAAATCCACTGTACATAAGGATGTTACTGACCGTCTTATACAAATAAATCCTACTCTTGCGCATGAAGCCCGGGCAGTATTGGATGTAAACAAATCAGAGCGTCATATACGTGGTGGACTTGCAACCAAAAACAAATATCTTCATATGATGACAACTGCAAAAAGCTGATGCCAAAAGGCATCAGCTTTTTGCAGTTATCATGCATAGTTAAAATTATATAAGATATCTTTTCTTTTGAATTTAACCCAGCTTTATCCATATCAATCAACAACTCCAATTCCATTAATAATAATATCAACAAGCTCTTTTACTGCATCATCAAAGCTTATACCATTCTCCAAAAGCTCACTGTCGCACATAAAACCTTTATATGCACTCTCCATGGTTATCTTTAATACATACATATTTACCGGTCTTATAACCTTCTCTTCAATTCCCTTATTTAATAAGGTCATCGCTACATTCCAGTCAGCCGTTAAATAATCAATAATTTTTTTGTAAACTGCCGGATATTTGTCCTTCAATAAATGAACATTATTCAAGCCTTTGTCTTTATATCTCTCAGGAAGAGCTGATATGATTTTTATGAACTTACTAAGAGTATCACGTTGTGTGTCCTCCAGTATCTTCTGCTGACTATTCTTTATATCAAAAAAGCAGTAATCAGCCACTTCCATCAACAGCATTTCTTTTGAATCATAAATATTATAAAGAGTTTTTTTGCTCATTACAAGGTTCTTTGCTATATCATCCATTGTAAATTTCAAGCCCTTTTTACTGAATTCGCTAATAGTTGCCTGAATTATTTTTTCTTTAGTTACTTCTATATTTTTCACTTATATCACTCATTCCTAATAAATAATTACTAAATAGGACAGACAGATATACTGCCTGCCCTATAAATTTTTATTCTTCTGTACTGAAATAATTCAAGCTCTCATTGAGCGAATCTGAAAGACGTTTTAATTCTCGCGCTGTATCTGCAAGTGAAGAAGTACCACTATCAAGCTCTGCCATAGAGGCATTGGTCTGCTCTGTAGATGCAGCATTCTCCTCAGCAATTGCAGAAAGATTTGTCATAAGATCTACTGCATGCTCGCCAGCCTTGCTACAGTCATCTGCCTGGCTAAGAACTCCATTCATTTCTCTGTCTGTAGATTTTATTCCTTCATTTACAGCCTTAAACTTATCCTGTGTCTCTTCAAGCTTTTGCTTCTGATCCTGTATCATGGTCGTAACATCATTTATTGACCGAACTGTTTCTTCTGACTCCTGAGAAAGTGTCACTATTATAGTATCAATAATACCGGCTGAAGTATTTGTCTGTTCTGCAAGCTTCTGTATCTCACTTGCAACTACAGCAAATCCACGACCTGCTTCACCTGCTCTTGCAGCTTCTATGCTGGCATTTAGTGAAAGAAGATTGGTCTGACTTGCAATAGAAGCAATGAGGTCTACCGCCTCCTGAATCTTAACTACTGATTCATTAGTCTTTATAATCTGTGCTGCAATCTTATCAAAAGCTGCTGATGTCATATCACTTGTAGCTGCAAGCTCTTTAACTATATTTGAAGCTTCACTACTGTTACGGTTCATCTGCTCTGAAGTCTCAGAAAGCTGTCCTACACTCTTTATAATATTTGAAATATTGTCACACATTCCAATAATTTGCTGTGAAGAATCCTCAATATCACCAGCCTGTGCTGTTGCACCATGTGAAATATCACTTAATGCACTACTTATATTCTCAGCTGCCGACTGCGTTTTATCTGCCTTATCTTCAAGCTCAATACCTTTGTCTGAAAGAACATTTGACATATTCTGAAGCTCCGCAATAATATGCTGCAAGGTATCAAGGAATTTGTTAATACTTTCACCAAACTGTGAAAACTCATCTTTTCTATTCTGTTTAACTCTGATACCGATTCTTCCCTGTGCAATCTTATCAAGTGACTTTCTAAATGACTTAACATTTGAATCGATACTCCTGCTTATTACGATTGTAATAAATAACAATACTACTGCCGATGCCAAAAGTGCTACTATCATGATAAGTAATGCACTGTTCTTTACTGCCTGAGTACTTTGTCCTACCGCATTATCAAGACTTATACACTCTTCTTCAATTATTGCATTTGCTGCGGCATTAGCAGTTTTTAATTCAAGCATGCTGTCATCAAGTGCAACCATGCTGTCATATGCACTTCTCATTGCCTTAAACTTTGCAAGAGAATCCTCTGCAGCTTCTTTACTGGTCGAAAACTTAGGAATATTCAACTCTATATCATCAAGTATTGCCTGTATCTGTTCTCTTATATCTGCTACGTCTTTTCCCTCAACTACGAGTCTGCTATACTCTTCAACAAGCTTTACCAGTCGTTCTGAATTTGCATAAAAATCATATCGTCCTGTTACAGCACCACCATATTTATATCCAAATACGTCACCTGTATTTTCAAGATACATCTCATAATAAAAGGAGATATGCTCATGATTGTCATACTGGTCAATCGGAATAGTCACCTGTGTTTCTTCCCATGTTGAATTAGCAGCATCAAACTTACCATCAACCTTAATAGCAGGTACACCATTAAAGGTTGTAAGGCTACATCCTGCAAGACCATCCCCTGCACCATTCACACTTTCAAGAGAGGTCAAATCAACATCAACATTTCCGCTTCCACCTGTAAACTTAAGGTTAGTAAGATAGAAGGAGGTCTTATATGTAAGTGTACCACCTAAACGAGGAACTATATTAAGACGTTTTCCAACTACCGGAAGTTCTCTGTCATATATAAGCTTATAATACTGTTTACCATCAATCTCAACCAGTTCACCATCACCTACATTGGCATCTATCCATGGAATTTCAACCCAATCGTTAGTATTAAACAAAGCTGCAAAGCTCTCATTTAACTGACCATTTGTGCTTGAAAACTCGCTATATTTGCCGGTTTCCTTATCATATCCTCGCTCATTATGCAGTTTAACAATTGTATCATAATTGCTCTTAGTCGTTTCAACCCCACTATGAATCTTCGCAACAATATCCCTGTATTCAGGATTTGTCACTTTATCAACATTTTCAAGCATCTGCTGTTGATTAACCTGAATATGATCAAGATATTGCCGGTCAATATAATACTGATATAAAGCATCATTTGCCTTATCATCTGTCTGCAGTTCAATGATAGAATTAATAAGTGTTTCCGTTTCACCGTTATTTACTATTCTGTTGATAGATATAATACCAACACCACCAATAACAACAGATGAAGCAATAGCAAGCACGCCCATAAGTGCTGCCTTTCCTTTCATAGACTGAATCAGTCCAATACCTTTCTTGTCTGCCATTTTTTCACCCTCCACTTTAATGACACTTGTTTATTACACATATTCTGTTATGTAAATTTAGTTAACTCAATAGACAAGTTATTAATTGTCAGTTATATATAACATGATAACATAAATAAACTTTCTTTCCAATTAAAGTTTCTACATTTTTAAAATTACACAACTTTTTATGAAATTATTGATTTATGTATAAAAATTGAGTAAAATTAAATTATATATGACATTTATCATTTGATATTCTGTATTTGCACGACATTTTTAAGGGGATTGGAGATAAATCTATGAATCAAATAATTGACAATGACTTATTTGAGGCATTCGCAAATGCTTCAGATAACATATTTATATATGCTACTGATTGCAAAACTAACTTAAAACATGCTTCGCACTGGCATCGCATAATGCACATCCGTCTGATTTTCCACACCTACCAACACATAAAACGCATTCTTGGTTGATTTTATGACTGCCGATTTTAATAAATCTCGCCATTTCTGCAAATGTGTTTCCTTCTCATCTACACCCAAAATCGTCAGTACCTCCGTTGAATCCCTTTCCTGCAAATCTTCTGGAAGAATCACTTGTTCC
>JAFPAQ010000020.1 GCA_017424235.1 Lachnospiraceae bacterium
AATGCCCTTTTCTGTTCTTTTCTTGCTACTGACTCTACCATTTCAAATATTTTATTTTGTACCTGAACAACACAGAGTGCTTCAACATCCCGGGCAGTAATTCCTTCATCATAATATTTATAGCATATAAGTTTTTCAACTTCTTTGCGTATATTCTCCATATTTGTTCCGGTCCTGTCCAATAAGAGATTTAGTGCATCTGCAGTAATCAGTTTATTCTCCTTCTTTAAAAGCCCTAATATCCACTTCTTTAATGTTGCCTCATCCTGCATCTCACATAAGGCGGCATATCCTGCCGATCCTATAGCTTTAAATAGTTTGCTTCTTTTGTCAACCTCCTGTTCCACCATGATAACAACTGTAGTATCAGGAATTGTTTTAACTATTTCAAGCATTCTTTCATTTCCATTTTTCAGCCAGCCACTATTTTCAATTATGATAACTCTTCTCTCTGCAAAAAAGGGCATTGTACCTGTCAAATCAGCAACTTCATTCACATTTATATCCTTACCGGAAAACATGCTTATATTCATGGTGTCATCTGACGGAATCAACGCATTCCTAAGATTATCCCTGTATTGTCTGCGCAGATATGATTCCTCTCCATATAAAAGATATATTTTTGAAAACCTGCCTTCTTTTATATCCTGTGCTATTCTCTTCATTATAGACCTCAATAAATACTAATATTTCATAAATTATAGTATATCCTATTTTTCTTCAAAAGAAAAGGAAAGGAAAATTTGTTTTACAAACTTCCTTTCCATAATATATTGATATTATCTGATTACCTGTGACCAGTCAGAAATACCAATCACCGCCTTGGCCCATGCATCATAAGTTGCCTCACTTGCAGTACCCAGACTGTTATATACCTGTTGAGCCTGTCCTGAAAGTCTTGTATCAACCATCGGCTCACTGTACGCGAGAAGATAAATTATTTCATCGACAAGTGGATTCGATTTTGCAGCTACATAAGAAGCATACAATGCAGCAGCCTGTACATCTACTCCTTGTGCATTGGTAAGACCTATTTCACTGAGAATGATTCTTCTAGGTGTTCCATTTGGACTTAAAAGCTCAGGAGACATTAAATATGTTGAAAGTAATGACAGATTCTGGAAAGTCATCATTTTGCCTGAGTTTACCTGTGCTGCCATATATGCACCATCTTTGCAGCCTGACATATCCCAGAACTTAGAATATGTAAGTGGTACCGGATATGGATGCTGTGCTACATTCCAGTCAATATTTCCTTCACTTGCAATAAGTGCATTAAACTTTGCAATAAAGTCTTTTCCATCGATGTACTCATAATATTCTTTATTACCTGGTGCTCTGTTTCTGTCCCAGTTCTGATCAATACAAATAAATACTCTTGCATTTGCATTCTGACTCTTAATCGCATTATATGCAACTCTGAATACCTGTGCATATTCTCTTATATAGCTATCCCAGTCAGTCCACATCATATAATTCCATGTACGTACATTTACTTCGTTGCCAAGTATAAAATTCTCTATTGTAGAATTTGCTGCACAGTTTGAAAGATCTCTTGCTATTGCAGTGATAGCTGCCGGTTCTGAAGCATTGAGCATATAGTGCCTTGGTTGTACCGGATGAGTATCAGCTCCTATAATTCCTTTTCTTGAATAAGGATTTGTAATAGTCTGGTTAGTTCCATTATTCATGATCTGAGCTGTTGTATATCTTCCTGCCAAAACTCCCGGAAGATTTTCTGACATATATAAGTTACAAAAATCTTTTCCCTGTTCTGATTTTAATGGTCTTACCTGTCTTGCCCTGGTATGAGTAGCGAGAAGCTCCGGATTTATAATATACTGTGGATTGGCAATAAGTACATTCTGTCCTGCTGATTTTACTGCAAGACCAAGCTTTGTATAAAGCCTGCTCTCTGTGAATGGTACTGAAAATACCGGAGTTAAAGATGCAGGTGCAGAAGCAACAGGAGTTGCAGTTAATGCTACTGCATATTCATAAGGCTGCATCTCATACAGATAAAGTATACCATCATCACTTGCCGGCAATTCAGGAAGAACCGCCGTATAAGAGATAGTAGCCCTGTCCACAAGTACACTTTTAGCTGATGTTGCAAATGCTGTATTAAGTGCTTTCGCAGCATTTACCTGAATACCCACTATAAAGATAAGCAGAATACTCAGCAGTAAATAGGTTTTTCGTAGTCTTTTTGTTTTTTTCATACTTTCTCCTTTTAACTGTTTTTTTATTGTTCTATTTGTTGTTTTGTTGCAACTGTATTTATTTTATCAAATTTTCTGTATTTTTTCAATATAATCAACTGTTAAACTTATTTATGAAATACCGGTTTAATTATCTTTTAATAAAGCATTTTCCAATTCTTCTATACTGCCAACAATATAATCAGCACCCGCAGCTTCAAGCTCCCCTTCCGGTGCATAACCGTAAGATACTGCAATCCCTGTCAGTCCAAAGGCTCTGGCTCCTTCAATATCAAATTTCCTGTCTCCAATCATTGCAACATTTCTTCTGTCAACATTCTGGGGCACCATCTGTCTAAGTGCTTCCTCAACAACCTCTTCCTTTTTAGTTCGCCTACCGTCCAGCTCACTTCCAACCACATAATCAAAATATTTTGCGATATCAAAATAGTCAAGAATACGCTCTACCAAAACAGTTGGCTTGCTTGAAGCTATGGAGATCCTGCAACCCTTTTCATGAAGTTTATTTAATAATTCCGGTATTCCTTCATAAATCTTATTTTCAAAAATTCCGGTTACTACAAATCTTTCTCTGTATTTATCAACTGCCTTCAATGCATCCTGTTCATTAAAATTATAAAATTCAATAAAACTTTCTTTTAACGGTGGTCCAATAAATACCTCCAATTTATCAAGGTTCTTTTCCTCAATGCCAAAATCAGCAAGTGCATATTGTACTGATTTTGTAATTCCTTCTTTTGGATCTGTAAGAGTACCATCAAGATCAAATAAAATATAATCAAACATACAAATTTATCCTTTCATGTTTTTATTCCATTTTATCATATCTTATCAATAATTTAATCAGGTTTTTTTATCAAGAAAATAAATTATCATCCTTCTCTGACCATTCAGGATAATAATTCTCTGCCCATTTTGAAAACATCTCAATTTCTTATATGGTTAAGCCGTCCTGTTAGCACTACATTATTTCCACTTCTTAACATATATTTTCCCTTCATACACATTAAACATAACTGCTCCACTCTCATCAGTCCTGTATATTTCTGTGCCGGCGCTTTGGAGTCTGTCTAATGTATCATTATGCGGATGTCCATATCTGTTATTTTTTCCACTTGATATAACACTTATATCCGGTTGTATTACCTTTAAAAGTTCTTCTGTATTTGAATACTTTGAACCATGATGAGCAGCCTTATAAATATTGCATTTCCACCTGCTCCATACACTATCATAAGTCTCATTCTTTATAAGCTCAGCAACTGTTTTCTCTCCATCTTCTTCCACATCTCCTGTAAATAGTGCTCCGAAAGCTTTTTCATTTTTTCTATCAGTATATAGCATTTGCATAACAATTGAATATGCATTTCTGGATTCAGTAATATATTTACTGTCAGGATGCAATACTCTAAAATACAGATTTCCATCTTTTATCTCATCTCCTGCATCTGCAAACAATAGTGGAATACCTTTTTCTTTGCAAATACTGACAACATTGCCATAAACTTCATCTTTTATTACTGAATTTGATATTACGATTCTTCCTATATCTATTCCTGTACCAATTCCATTGACTCCTTCTAAAATTTCCAAAATACCTGAGATATGATCATTATCAAGATGTGTTAGAAATAGTATTTCGATTTTAGAGGTACCTGTATATTTAAGATAGGGAATAATACTATACTGCCCCACTTTCTTTTCTGATGAGCTTCCTCCATCAATAACATAATGATTTCCATTATCATTTTCAATCCATATACAGTCGCCTTGTCCCACATCCACAAATGTAAGTTTAAGTCCCTTGTAACTATGTGTTGTCAATATCAATACTGCAACAACTACAAGCATATATCTCATACTCAGTGGGATTCCAAGCTTTATTTTCAATCCCCGGTTTTTATTCATTTTTTCATAATACACATATGTGAAATACAAAAATAATACGATTCCATAAAATACATATATCTTCCATTTTTGCGGACATCCAATTATCCAGCTGGCAAACGGAAGCTTTAATGAAATATTTGATAAAATTTCAAAAATTGTGAGCAAGCTATGACATAAAATGCCTAAGATTTTTGATATACATATACCAATACTTATACCCGCAATATTTACTGACAAAGCTCCAAAAATCAGACAGAGCACACCTAAGAGCATTACTATTGTCATAGCCGGTATTATTATCAAATTCAATATGAATGAATATATAGGAAACTCATAATAGCTTGTGAGCATAATTGGAAAATGAATCAAAAAAATACTTATTCCGGCACTTAATGATTCAGATATATTATTGATAACTTTGCACTTAAATATTAATATTTTCTTACGGATACTGTTTGTGTCTGCTTTCTTTATCAAATTTAACTGTACTTTTTTATACTCCGGTAATCGGAATACCTCCGATAGATTGCCAATTGCAACAATGGCTCCAAATGACATCAGAAATCCGGAATATTCAATATACAAAGGTTGTTCTATTATCAGCAGGACTGCTGTAATACTTACCGCAGTCAACATATCATAAGTGCGCCTCATCACTGATGCTGTCATTTTTAATACAAACATAAAAACAGCTCTGTATGCCGAACATGACATTCCTATCATATCTCCATACATTATCATCATTACTATTGACAAACCTGCTGCTGCCCATATGGGAATTTTCAGCTTTCGCAGCAACCTATTTAATCCCATTCCTAAAAGAGTAATATGAAGTCCTGAAATTGCAAATACATGAGCTATTCCACTTTTTTGATATAGTAACTTACTCTGTGCATCAAGCTGTGTCTTATTGCCTAATACCATAGCTTTCATAACAGATGCATCTTTTTCATTGAATATCAAATCATATATGCCTTCCAGATATTTTCTGAAACCATAAAGACTTTCACGATAAAGTGAATAATTATCACTGACTTTTAGCAGAGTACTATTTCTTAATTGAAAATCTATCTTTTGAACTGAATAGTAAAATGCGGCATCAAATTCACCCGGATTACGCTTTTCTTCAAAAAAGGAAACTTCTCCCTGCACCAAAACCGTACTACCTGTTTTGGGCTCGCTTTCACCTTCATTCATATAGCACATTATCTGTCTATATCTGATAACTTCATTGTTAACATTTTCATTTAAGTCAATTAATTGAGAATTTTTTTGATCCTTGATTTCTGTTTTTTTCAGATATAATACAAGTTTTTGATTCTTGTATTCTTTATGATATACTTCTCCAAGAAATGTTATCCTCTGCCCTTCCATAGAATTAATGACAGCATTGTCATTAATATCCATGGAATACACATCAGATAATTTTAGAAATAAAAATATAGTTGCCACAAATGCCATACATATATAACATAGTGGTCTTTTCATAAAATAATTTTTCCTTTATTTTTTAGTTTACTATCGACAGATCTCTTTCAAATATGGTTGTGAGTTCATATTTATCCCTGAATTTTACATCCATCTTACCATCAATTGAAATCTGCACCTTATTAATATTGCTAAGTTCAGCAAGTGAATTAACTATAGAATAAATCGTAACATCAGTATTAACATTGTTAACCGGCGTCAGAAAACTATTATCAAAGCTTATATAACATACACCATCCTGTATTGTAACACTTTGAATTTTAGTATCCGGATTTATACTTGGATAGGATAGAGAATTAACAGGTCCTGCAATAAGCTGTTCTAAAACTATTTTTTCCATTGGAACATTTGACATATCCACATTATGTGTAAACTCCCTGTTAATTGCAATAAGTCCATCTCCTGTTTCATTTGCAAAATACAATTTTAATTTAACTCTGTTTGATACTCCTGTTTCCGGATTAGTAACCGTATCATCTACAAACATATCTGCAGTCATACTGCCCAGCTCTGTACCGTTTGAGTCAACTATCGGTTTTCCATTCACTGTTATCATTACATATTTTACCTCAGGAATGGCTGTGAGGCTTCTTACAATTGCTGCCCTCGTCAATATCTCTGTAGTTTTGGGTAACGACAAATACTTATCTCCAAGTGAAACTGTTACCTGTTCACCCTCATATGAATAGTTAATCACATTTGTTCCACTTATAAGAGTTGCCCTTAACTCTTTATTATCAGGAACAGAACATAATAATCGTAGTATTTCTACTATCTGTTCCTTTGTACTTTTACCATTAATATAGTGTATTTCTGTTTCGAGTCGTGTCTCATTCTTACTGATATATGAAATCTCCACAGGCATTCCTTCAGGCTCTTCATTTGAACACCCTGTAAACATCACTGACATTATTATAATAAGACAACAAAAACTCACCATAAACACATTAATACATAATCTATTTGTTCTCATACAATAACCATGCCTTTCTGCCTTTTATCTAATCACTGTGCAATATATGTGATAGGAATCTTAACCACAAATGTAGTTCCCTTTCCTTCTTCACTGCTCACAGTTATTGAGCCTCTATGCATGAGTATCGCACTTTTGGTTATAGCAAGTCCAAGTCCGGTACCACCAATTTCCCTTGAATGTGATTTATCAACTCTGTAAAACCTCTCATATATGTGATCAAGTGCTTCCGCCGGCATTCCTATTCCGGAATCTGATATTTCCATTGTAAAAAACTGATGATCTGCATCAAGCACAACTTTAACCCAGCCATCATCAACATTATATTTAATTCCGTTCTCAACAAGATTTGAAAAAGCCAGCATGAGCTTAACTTCATCTATCTCTGCAGTCACCTTTCTGCGACTCTCAAATATAAGTTTTACATTTGCTCTTGCTGCAATCGGTCCAAGTCTTTTCATCATAAGCTCTAACAGACCATTAATGTCAACTGATTCAATATTTAAATCTGCTGACGTTCGTGTCATTTTTACAAGTGACAGCAAATCTGTTATTATTTTATTTTCCCTGTCTATCTCTTCAGCAATATCTCCCATAAACTCTCTATAGAGTTCAGCTGGTACATCCTCCTGTGCAAGCAGCGAATCTGCAAGAACCTTCATCGATGCAAGAGGAGTTTTGAGTTCATGAGATACATTTGAAACAAATTCCTGACGTGAGTCATCTAAAACCTTCATTCTTCCAAGCATTTGATTAAATGCATTTCCAATTTCTTCTGTTTCAAGATAATCGTTTACACATATTTCTTCATCGGTAAAACCATTTTTCACTTCGTTAATTGATTCTGTAATCTTTTTAAATGGTTTTAACATATGTCTGCTAAGGAAAAAGGCAAAGGCAAATATAACAACCCATGTAAGCTCTTCAAGCACAAATATGCGGCCTTGTACATACTCATGACTTACTGTGATACTATCTGTAGATACGCTGGTAAGCATAGCTCCAACTATTTTTTTGTCGGCAACAGTGTTTGCTGCCGGACTCTTTTTTATATCAGTATTGATTATTCTTTCTTCAATAGGCACAACAATTTCTATATAACCATTTTGCTCAACACGATTAGAAGCTGTTCCATCCTTAAAGCATTTAATTATATCTTCAGAAATTATCGTTTTTCCTTCGCTAATACCATATGTATCTTTAATAATCCTGAAATTTCCATCAATCACAAGTACTCTGCCATCATAAAGATTGGATAACTGTGCAAGTTCTGCATTAACAATTTCATTGCTGTTGTCCAACATATAATTATAAGTCAGTAAATGATCCGCAACTATTTTTACCTGTGTTTCAACTGCTGTTGTTCTAATATCAATTGTATTATCAAGATACATATCCAGAATACCAAAATGTAATATAGCACAGGGAATAATTCCAGATACCAAAATAAGGAAAAACAATCGAAGCCGCAGACTTCTAAACACTTTGCTTCTCTCTATTATCTGCCTTAATTTTGCCACTTTTATCATTATCTCCTAATCTTTATAATAATAACCTACACCCCATTTAGTATGTACATACTTGGGTTCACTTGGATTAGGTTCAACCTTTTCACGTAATCTTCGTATATGTACATCTACAGTGCGCACATCTCCCGGATAATCTGCCCCCCATATTATCTTAAGAAGATTTTCTCTGCTATAGACTTTATTGGGATTTAGTACCAGAAGCTCCAATACGTCAAATTCCTTGGCTGTAAGATTTACCTCTTTTCCACATATACTAAGTCTTCTTCCCTCACAGTCCAGAGTAAGATCTCCTGCCTCGAGTACAGATATTTTCTTGGGTTTTTCACCTTTTGAAACAGTCCGTCGCATTATTGCCTTCAATCTTGCCTTAACCTCAAGAATATTAAAAGGTTTGGTAATGTAATCATCAGCGCCATACTCAAGCCCCATTATCTTATCCATGTCATCACCCTTGGCTGTAAGCATAACTATAGGGACATCTGAAAATTCCCTAACCTGCTGGCACACCTCAAGCCCTGTAAGCTTAGGAAGCATTATATCCAGCAAAACGATGTCATATTTATTGTTTGTTATTTTTTCAAGTGCCTCTTCACCATCATAGGCACAGTCAACTTCCATATCATCCTGTTCCAGACTAAAACGAATACCTTTTACAATAAGTTTTTCGTCATCTACTACCAGAACCTTTTTTCCCATTATCTTATCCTGCCTTTCCAGTCACCGTTATCTTATCTTTTATTTTAGAAAAGAGTCCATCTTTAATGCCATTTACATTCTTTATATCTTCTATTGAATTGAACCTGCCATGTTGCTGTCTGTAATTTATTATTGCCTGAGCTCTGCTTTCTCCTATTCCTGTTATCGTAGTAAGCTCTGAAAAAGTTGCCGTATTTATATCAATAAGTCCATTATCTATTGGCGAGACCTTTTCAGAAAATGTATTTTCAGGTATTTGTATTTGCCCGTTTTTCTTTAACTCTTCTGTCTCTTCAACAGTATATACAATTATCTGTTCGCCATCATTTACCTGTCTTGCAAGGTTTAAAAATGTCTTATCAGCATTATTACAGAACCCGTCTGCTCTTTGTATAACTTCAAAAAGCCTGCTGCCCTCCAACACATCATAAACTCCCGGCTTTACGACTGCTCCGCAGATATATACATAAATAGTATTTTCAATTTCTATATCTGTTGTTATTTCTTCTGAGAATGTCTGAATTTCTTCTTCGACAACTGTATTCTCCTGTGTCTCATCTAATTGCACAAAAACATCATCAGTATCTGAATCGGCGCATCCCATTGTTACAAATACTAATAGAATAAATAACAGCATATAATTTTTTTTGTTTTTCATATTTTGCATAGCTCCTTTATCATATACCAAGATAAAGACTTTCCCCTCTATGCATACATAAAACTATTTTATTCTAAATTTATCATGAAAACAAGAAAAATTTATTATTTCCATTTAAAAACTACAACTCCAATTATTGCAACAATTGCTCCAATAACCTTACGCCAGCTAAAGGGCTGCTTTTCCACACCAAACATTCCAAAAAGCTCTATAATATATGCAACAATAATCTGAGAAATAACTATCAGCATAACTGCTTTGGCAGGTCCTAATGAGTCCATGCTTTTTATAACTGTAAGTGTTATAAATGCTCCCATTACTCCACCTAACAAAACATATTTGGGCTGTATTAAAATTATCTCCTTAAATGAAGTTCTATCACAAAACAGCCACGCAATAATGCAGACAAAAAATGCACTTAACTGCACATATGCATTTGCTGTCCACATACTTGATCCCTCAGTCAGTTTTGTATTGAAAACTCCTTGAATACTCATAAGTGCACCTGATAAAAGGGCAATAAAAAATCCAATCATATACAAACCTTCCTTTTCAGTATTTGTTATATATGATTGGATAATTTTATTGATTCTATTCTATCCTTCTACTATTTCCTCATATTCAACTGCAGGCAGAAGTTCTACCTTGGGGTCTTCTATTGGAACCTCTTCCACCGGTGAACCCGCCAGCTGAGTCTTAATCTTTTCTGAAAGCATTCTAAGCTGAGTATTTGCATCTGTTCCATTCCATATCTTTGCAAAGCATATTTCAAGCTCTACCCAGAAATTGCTGGTATCAACCATTTTAGGTATTGGAACGGAATCCTCATAGTTCATAACAAATCCCTCAACATGCTTATCTGAATAATTTTCCTGTTTAACTGCCGAAATCTTGCCTGTCATTTCAAACAGGTCGGAATTTTGCTCATTAACAAGATATTTGACAAACTCAGAAGCGGAATCTTTGTGATCTGAATATTCATTTATGACAAGTGTGTCAGTAATTGACATTCCTTTTGTTACCAGCTCACTGTTGATATTAGGAAGCTTGGCAACGCCATATTCATATTTAAATTCGCCATCTGCAGCTGCCTGGTCTATCTTTCTTATACAGTCACTTGTAGCAATAGTATAAATAGTCTTTCCATCAATAAATTCCTGAATAATGGCATTATAATCTGATTCCTTGGTTTCAATGGAGAAGAACTGTTTCAATTCCTGATATACCTTTAACGTAGAAACAGATTCTGTATTATATATATTTATATCATTTTCATTATCACCGGCTCTTCCACCCACTGTAATATAGTTGCCTATAAAAAAGTAATTGTAAAATATGTCCGAAACATCCCATCTAAAGAAATTCTCAACATTTTCAGGCACTGAATACAAATCTGCAAAATTAAGAATATCTGCTATTGAGTCAGGAATAAGGTCATCAGCCGAAATCTCTGCAACCTGCATTTCCATATCAGAAGCTTCAGAATCTGTATTTCCATTACTTTCATTGGCACTGGCAGCTATCTCTTCAAGATATGTTTTATTATATACCAGTGCACTTGTTTCAAAGTACATTGGACATCCAATAAATTTACCATCATAGCATATCGAATTCAAGGCTGACTGCGGAAATCTTCCATCATCAATAATTATGTCCCTGTCTGTTATATCAAGTGCAAGTCCTGCAAGATAAGCTTTTTCAAGTGAATCATTAGTAACTATATAAACGTCCGGTGCAGGAAGCTTTTCACCTGATACTTCATCTTGTGTTTTTCCAAGAGATGCATTATTTATCGCTTCAAGATACTCTACTCCGGATACAAGTCTGGTCTCTACCCTGATATCTGTCTTATCATAAAATGCCAGTGCTTTATTATTAAGATAATCTGTAAGTGCATCATCTGTATACCAAAGTCTTATAGTCTCTTTTTTGGTACTTCCAATCAGACTCTTCCCCTGCTGTCTGCTGTTCAAAAATTCTATCATGCATATAACAGCTCCGAGTACAAGCATTATCAGAAACACTAACATAATTCTGTTTTTAGCTTTACCATGTCTCATTATGAAATTATTTTCCTTACTTATTTTCGAGAGAATCCATAGCCTCTACCAATATATCAATCATATCATCAACATTCTGTTTTGATACAATCAATGGTGGAATAAATCTGATTACATTCATTCCCGCATTGATAAGCAGTAATCCTTTTTCCATAGCCTTATTAATTATCTCCGAAACAGGACCATTACACTCTATTCCCTGAAGAAGTCCAATTCCCCTGTGCTCCTTGAGATAATCATATTTTGCCACCACTTCATCAAGCTTTTTGTAAAGATATTCTCCAACCTCATTAACATTCTCAAGAATATTAAGTTCTTCAAACTGATCCATTACATTGCAAATCGCAGCACAGGCAAGTGGATTTCCACCATAAGTAGTACCATGATCTCCACTTGTAAGTGAATTGGCAGCAACCCTCTCTGTAAGCATAAATGCTCCAACCGGTACACCACATCCCAATGCTTTTGCACTTGTAAGAATATCCGGTTTGACACCATATCTCTGCCATGCATACATATATCCGGTTCTTCCCATTCCACACTGAATTTCATCAAGAATAAGAAGAATGTCTTTCTCATCACATAATGCTCTTACCTGTTTAAGAAAAGTCTCATCCACCGGATGAATGCCACCCTCTCCCTGTACAGTTTCAAAAATAATAGCACAGGTCTTATCTGTTACAGCTGCCTTAACACTGTCGAAATCATTGTAATCAGCAAACTTTACGTTGCCAATAAGTGGCTCAAAGGCTTCTCTGTAATGTGGATTTCCTGTTACTGAAAGAGCCCCCATTGTTCTTCCGTGGAATGAATGATTCATTGCTATTATTTCATGATCGGCAACTCCATCACGATTAAATGCATACTTTCTTGCTGCCTTTAGTGCACCCTCAATTGCTTCGGCACCACTGTTTGTAAAGAATACTCTGTCCATTCCTGATACTTTTTTTATCTTTTTTGCTGCCTCAATTGCAGGAATATTGTAATAGTAATTTGATGTATGAATAACCTTGTCTATCTGCGCCTTAAGAGCATCATTATAAGCTTTATTATTATATCCTAATGCAAATACAGCGATACCTGATACAAAGTCCAGATACTTCTTACCTTCAATATCATACATGTACATTCCGTCACCCTTGTCCCATACTATCTGGTAACGGTTATATGTATGAAGAAGTGCTGCCTCTGCTTCCTCTATATACTGTTTCATATCCATAATTTTTCTCCTTTAAATGAATCCTTATTAATCCATTGTATTTATATCCTCATCTGATACAATTGCTGTTCCAATTCCTTTGTTTGTAAATATTTCAAGTAACAGGCAGTGAGCAATACGTCCATCAAGAATATGCACTCTGTTAACACCATTTTTGATAGCACTTGTACAGTTAGTAAGCTTAGGAAGCATACCACCGCCAATATATCCGTCTGAAATAAGTTTATCTGCCTCTGAAGCTGAAAGTCTTGAAATAAATGATGATTTGTCATTGATATCCTTATAAAGACCTTCAATATCTGTAAGAAATGCAAGCTTTTCAGCACCTACTGCCTTAGCAATCGCACACGCTGCATCATCTGCATTAATATTATAAGTCTGGAAGTTATCATCAAGACCTATCGGAGCAATGATAGGAAGGAAATCCTTCTCAATTAAATCATATAATATCTTAGGATTTACATTCTTAATATCTCCAACAAATCCTATATCCTGACCATCTGCGTATTTTTTGTCTACGGTAAGAAGTCCGCCATCTTTTCCACTGATACCTACAGCCTTAACACCTAACTCCTGTACCATTGTAACAAGACTCTTGTTTACCTTGTTAAGTACCATTTCAGCAATTTCCATTGTCTCTTCATCAGTTACACGAAGACCATTGATAAACTGCGCTTCCTTACCTACTTTTCCTACCCAGCGGCTGATTTCCTTTCCACCACCATGTACAATAATAGGCTTAAATCCAACAAGCTTTAAAAGAGTAACATCCTTTATTACATTCTTCTGAAGTTCAGCGTTGCTCATTGCGCTTCCGCCGTATTTAACAACTATTATCTTTCTGTTATATTTCTGTATATAAGGTAATGCCTCTATAAGCACCTCAGCCTTGCCTAAAATCTTTTCCATATCTTTATTTTCCATTTTAATAACCATACTTTCTTAAAATTTTACAAATTTGTGCAAAGACTTCCTCTCATTGTATTTGCACACTAATCCTATTTATGAGCAATTTATTGCGAAGCAGCGGCGAGAATTTCAGCTTCTCGTCTGCCATAATTAATACTATATTTTATGACAACATTGTCATATGATTACGAACGATAATCTGCATTTATCTTAACATAATCGTATGTAAGGTCACAGCCCCATGCACTGGCTGTCTCATTGCCCATCTTCATATCTACTAATACTGTAACCTCCGGCTCAGAGAGAATCTTTGTCGCTTCATCTTCGCTGTAATCATTCTCAACTCCGCATTTGCAAAGCTGTATTTTTCCAGCCTTTGATTCAACAAATATATCAACATTTTCAGGATCGAACTTAACTTTGGAATAACCAAGAGCACAAAGAATTCTTCCCCAGTTTGCATCATGACCATAGATTGCAGCCTTTGTAAGATTTGAACATATTACAGATTTTGCAAGAGTCCTTGCTTCTTCCTTTGTTGCTGCATTGTATACAGTTGTCTCAAAAAGAGCTGTTGCACCTTCTCCATCTCCTGCCATTTTCTTTGCAAGGAATGTATTTACATAGTTAAGTGCTTCACAAAAAGCTTTATAGTCATCATTTTTTTCTGTTATTTCAGCATTGCCTGCAAGACCATTTGCCATAAGAAGACAAGTATCATTTGTCGATGTATCGCCGTCTACTGAAATCATATTGTATGTATCAGTTACACTTGCACTTAATGCTTCCTGTAAAAGTTCCTTTGAAATAGCTGCATCTGTTGCAACATATCCAAGCATTGTGCACATATTAGGATGAATCATTCCTGAACCTTTGCTCATTCCTCCAACTACTACTTTCTTTCCACCAAGCTCAAGCTCTACTGCTATTTCTTTTGGACATGTATCTGTTGTCATAATAGCCTTAGCAGCATCATGACCTGCATCAATAGAGCCATTCTTTGCAACTACAAGCTTTTCAATACCATTACAGATTCTGTCCATTGGAAGATGCTTACCTATTACACCTGTCGAACCAACGAGCACTGCGTTTTGTGGAATTCCCAAAAGCTCTGAAGCTTTTTTTGCTTCCTGCTCACAATAGCTCATTCCTTCTTTGCCCGTACCTGCATTTGCAATACCTGTATTTACTATTACAGCCTGTGCAAACGGACTGTTATCTACTATATCTTTATCCCACAAAACAGGGGCTGCCTTTACCACATTAGTAGTAAATGTGCCTGCTACTTTAAATGGCACTGTGCTATATATAATAGCCATGTCCTTTCTATTCTGATATTTAACTGCTGCTTCTATACCTGCTGCCTCAAAACCGGTTACTGCTGTAATTCCACCATCGATTACCTTCATAATAATCACCCTGCCTTTCTTTAAATTCTATCATCACTGGTTAAAAGCTACTATATTCTCTGTATTTAATACAAAATCATAATAGTTCAAATCTTCTCTTTCAATCCATCCTACATGATGCCAGAATGCATTTCCTATGTCATTTTTTGTAAATGCTATAAGACAAACTTTATTTATCTCTTCTTTTCTCAGTGCTTCCATACAGAAAACAACCATTGCCTTACCGATACCCCGTCTTCGATAATCAGGATCTACACATACATGATAAAGACATCCACGTCTGCCATCATGTCCACAAAGAATTGCGCCTACTATCTTTCCATCTTCTACTGCAACAACACTTGTAGTCGGATTTCTCTTAAGGAA